>JAYVMO010000215.1:0-4866 GCA_043758915.1 Acidobacteriota bacterium
GGTCCAAATACGGTTTTGCTCAAGCTCGAGCCGCCAATCAGAAACGCAAAGCCGCTATTTAGCGAGGCGGGAGTGAAAAAGATGTTCTGCTGGGCAATCGCCTCCCCGGAAAATGCTTCTGGAAAATCGGTGCCGAGGAGTTCCAGGCGAGTGGCGTCGACGATATAGAAGGTAAAGTCGTGTCCGGCGATGTTCGCGGTGCCGCGGCCAAAGTTCGTGCCGTCACCGTTGGTATCCACTTGATAAAACGCACCTGCCGGGAAAAGCCGTTGCCCGGAAAGGGTGCCGGCTTCGTTGGAGTCAAACAGGCCAGCGCTAATACCGCCCGCGCTATCCGCGTCGAAGCGCCCGATGATGGATTCCGGATTCTGCCTGGCACTGATGCCAGCGAAATCGAAGACGTATCCCGCATTGATCGCCGAATTGGAAAAGGCGGCATTGTTCTGCCTGTGGAACGAGCCACTGGCGGTGGAGTTCACATCGGTCTGCGCAATGACTCCCAGAGTCGAGGACGACAGGGTGATGCTGTAGTTTGTAGTGCCGGTGTTGTTCGTCAGGCTGAGGGTGCCGCGGCCATCGGCGGCGATGGAATACTTCCCGCCGGTGAATTGCAGCGTCGCGATACCATTGCATACGTTGACGTCTTCGAGACCGCCGGTAATGTTGCCGTTGCCATCGGCAGTAAGAGTGCCAACGCGGGCGAAGAAACTACTAACCTGGAGACAGAGTTCGGTGCCGCTCATCGAAAAGGCGTACTGACCCTTCAAGCTTGCGTTGGAGAAGTTTCCCACGGGTGGCGGGGGTGGCCCCACAACGGCACCTCCGTTGCCGCAAGCTGCGGCGAGGGATGCAAGCAGCAGCGTGGCGAGCGGGAGGAGGCGATTAAGCGAGCGGTTCATCGCGCCCCTGCCTGCTCAAGGGCTTGTTGATTGGCCTTCTGCAAACCCAAGGCGCGGGCACCAGCAAGGGAGAGCAGCGCACCCTTCGTGGTTCGCAGGACGATGGACTCCCCGCCCTTTTGGATCACGCGCGCAAGAAAGATTCCGCCCTGCGGTGTGGCGGCATTCGTGCCCACAACCCTCACGAAATCGCCTTTCGCCAGGGTAAAATGCCTGGCCTGAAGATAAGAGGCCGGACCGAGATGAACTTCAATGGCGCCATTGGCAGTCTGCAGAACCAGATGCGCGCCGATCGGGGGTGCCGGGGCTTCCGCGGTGTAACTCACTACGGCACCTTCGATGGCAGTCTCGTGGGCTGCGTCGTAAAGGAGGCCGCGGGCCGCTGCCTTCCGCGGCCGGTCGGCCAATTGCTGTGCGTAGCCCGCATGGCCCATGAACAGCAAAAGCGCAAATAGAAAACCAGCTGTTCGTACGAGATTTGTCTTCTGCATTTCAGACCCCCGGAAACGAATCCATTGCGACGACCCTGCCACGGCCAAGACTGTGCCGAGCCCGCTAACTTCAAATCACTCCCCCGTTATGAGAACACTCTCGAGTCAAAAAGGTTGCGCGGTGGTCTCGGGTGGTGCGCAGCTATTCAATTCTTTAGACGTACGCATGCGCAATGCTGGTTCATCGAGGCCGCGGGAAGGGTGTTCAATAAGGGAATGCAAGCAGTTTGAGGCGCGAAGAGTTCGATTTGACAGTTTTGCGGGTTGCGAACATAATTGTGTGTACGTCACTCCTGTGGAGGGCTGACAAGCCCCGCGAACTGGGCACCGGCAGAAGCGGGGAGCATGGATGGCGCCAAAATATATTTTTGTAACCGGCGGAGTTGTTTCCTCACTGGGAAAAGGCGTAGCTGCCTCCTCGATTGGTTGTCTCCTCGAAAGCCGTGGATTTAAAGTCACCCTACAGAAATGCGATCCCTATCTGAACGTCGATCCGGGGACCATGAGCCCGTTTCAGCACGGCGAAGTATTCGTGACCGAAGACGGGGCGGAGACGGACCTGGACCTGGGGCATTACGAGCGGTTCACGCACGCCAAACTTTCCCGCGACAATAACTGGACGACGGGACGCATCTACGAAACGATTTTGACGAAAGAGCGGCGCGGGGACTACCTGGGAAAGACCGTGCAGGTGATCCCGCACGTCACGGACGAGATCAAGGCCACCATCCGGAAAGTTTCCGAAGGCGTGGACGTGGTGATCGTGGAGATCGGCGGCACGGTGGGAGACATCGAGTCGCTGCCGGTCCTGGAAGCCATCCGGCAGATGCGGCTGGAGCTGGGCGCGGAGAACACGCTCTTCGTGCACGTGACGCTGGTGCCGTATATCGCGGCGGCTGGGGAGCTGAAGACCAAGCCGACGCAGCACAGCGTGAAAGAGATGCTGGGCATCGGGATTCAGCCGGACATTTTGCTGTGCCGCAGCGACCGGCACATTGCATCGGAATTGAAGAAGAAGATTGCGCTGTTCTGCAACGTGGCGGAAGCCTGCGTGATTTCGATGGAAGACGTGAAGACCATTTATGCCGTGCCGGTGGAGCTAGGCAAAGAAGGATTGGACGAGCAAATTTTGCGGCTCTTGCGGCTGGAGCAGCGCCCTTCGGAGATGAAGCCGTGGCTGGAAATGGTGCAGCGAATACAGCATCCTGCGGGCGAAGTGCGCATTGGAGTGGTCGGCAAGTACGTGCAACTGGAAGACGCGTACAAGAGCTTGCGCGAGGCTTTGCTGCACGGCGGGCTGGCGCACAATCACAAGACGGTGGTGGAATGGATCGAAGCGGAAGAGATCGATTCGGCGGAGACGGCGGCGGCGCGTTTGCGGGGATACGATGGCATTCTGGTGCCGGGCGGATTCGGGAAGCGCGGGATTCAAGGGATGGTGCACACCATCCAGTACGCGCGCGAGCATAAAGTGCCGTTCTTCGGGATTTGCCTGGGGATGCAGTGCGCGACGATCGAGTACGCGCGGGATGTGGCGAGCTTGAAGACGGCGGACAGCTCGGAATTCGATCCGCAGACACCGCACCGGGTGATTTACAAATTGCGCGAATTGCTGGGCGTGGATGAGATGGGCGGCACGATGCGGCTGGGCGCGTGGCCTTGCAAGCTCGAACCGGGGTCGTTTGCGGCCAAGGCGTATGGCCAGACGGAAATCAGCGAGCGGCATCGCCACCGCTACGAATTTAACCGCGATTACGAAAAGATTTTGACGGGTGCGGGATTGCGAATCACCGGGCGGACGCCGGACGAAAACTACGTGGAGATTATCGAAGCGCCCGAGCATCCGTGGTTTCTCGGTTGCCAGTTCCACCCGGAATTCAAGTCCAAGCCGCTGGAGCCGCACCCGTTATTCGCGGCGTTTGTCGGCGCGGCGCTGGAAAATAGGAAGCATAAGGCCCGCCCGGCAGCCGCGGAGCCGCAGCGAGTGCCAGCCGTGGGCGCCGCTCCGCGCGTGAGTGCGTAAAGCGTTGCAAACGCGGCGCTGGCTGCGTAGCCTAAGTACCTTGCGACTGCGGCCCAATCCTCGATGACGATGACCCGCGAAATTGCGCTGGGTTCGCTGCGCCTCGGCGGCGGGAACCCGCTATTCCTGATTGCGGGGCCGTGCGTAATTGAAAGCGAAGGGCACGCGCGGATGATGGCGGAAAAGATTGCGCGGATTGCCGCGGATGCGGGCGTTCCCTACATATTCAAGGCTTCTTACGACAAGGCCAATCGCTCGTCTGTGAAGTCGTTTCGAGGGCCGGGGTTGCAAGAGGGATTGCGGATACTGGGTAAAATAAAATCCGAGCTGAAATTGCCGATTCTTAGCGATATTCACGACGCTTCACAAGCCGCACCGGCGGCGGAAGTTTGCGATGTATTGCAGATTCCCGCGTTTCTGGCGCGGCAGACGGATTTGCTGGTGGCGGCGGGAAAAACCGGGCGCATCATCAACGTGAAAAAACCGCAATTCGTGTCGCCGGCGGACATGGGCAACGTGGTGGAAAAAGTGGAGAGCACGGGAAACACCAAGGTCATCCTCACGGAACGTGGCGTGACGTTTGGATATCAGAATCTTGTCGTCGATATGCGCTCGTTCTCCATCCTTCAGAAGCTTGGGTGTCCGGTGGTGTTCGACGTGACGCATTCGGTTCAGCTTCCCGGGGGGCAGGGTCACGCCAGCGGAGGCCAGCCGGAATTCATCGAACCTCTGGCGCGGGCCGGAGTCGCTGCTGGGGTAGACGGAATTTTTCTGGAGACGCACGACAACCCGGCGGCCGCGCTTTCCGATGGGGCCAATGCGCTGCCGTTGGCGCAGCTCCCTTCCCTGCTTGCAAAGTTGAAAGAACTGGGAGCAATGGTTCGCCGGTGGAGCGCGCCATGAGCCTGGAGACCGCGCGGCGGGTGTTGAAGATCGAGGCGCAGGCGATTCAGGACGTGCTGACGCGGCTGGACGCGAGTTTTGAAAAAGCGGTCGAGCTGCTTTTTGCTTGCAAGGGCCGCGTGGTGGTCAGCGGCATGGGAAAATCCGGACTGATTGGGCGGAAGATTTCGGCGACTTTTTCGAGCACGGGAACGCCGTCCTTTTTTCTGCATCCAGCCGAGGCGCTGCACGGCGATCTGGGGATGCTGGCGCGAGGCGATGCCCTGCTGGCGGTTTCTTATGGCGGGGAGACGGAAGAAATTATCCGATTGCTGGAGGCGCTGAAGCGGCTGGAGATGCCGATTATTACGCTGACGGGCAAGACCCAATCCACGCTTGCCGAAGCGAGTGACGTGGTGCTGGACGTGAGCGTGCGGGAAGAGGCGTGCTCGCTGAATCTCGCCCCGACGGCGAGCACCACAGTGGCGATGGCCGTGGGCGACGCTCTGGCAATTTCGCTGCTGGAGCGGCGCGGGTTCCGGCACGACGATTTTGCGGCACTGCATCCCGC
>JAYVMO010000216.1:0-4121 GCA_043758915.1 Acidobacteriota bacterium
CCGTAGCACTGCTCCCCAAAACAGCTATGACATTCCCGCCGAGTACGGCCCCACGCAGTTCGACAAACGCCATATCCTCACCATGGACCTGGTCTACAACCTTCCCTGGTTGATCGCGCAAAAAGGCTTCGCCGGGCGCCTCCTCGGTGGCTGGGGCATCTCCGGCTTAATCAGCTATTCTTCCGGCTCGCCGCTGACCGCCTTCACTTTCGGCGTCGACCCCGCGGGTCTTGGCTTCCTGGGGCCCAGCGCCGCGGGCGGCCGCCCCAATGCGAGTGGCGACCCCAACCTTCACGCCACTCACAACGTGAACCAATTCTTCGATACCAGCGTTTTCTCCAAGGTGCCCAACGGAACGATCCTTCCCGGAAATTCCGGCCGCGGCACGATCATCGGGCCGGGTTTCGAGCGCTGGGACGCCGGGTTTATCAAAAACATCAAGCTGCCTCGGGAGCGCACCGGCCTGGAGTTCCGCTGCGAAATGATTAACATTTTCAACCATACGAACTTCAATGCGCTGGGCACTTTCAACGGATCCAGCCTTTTCGGCAAAGTGCTCACGGTGCACGATCCGCGCATCATTCAGCTCGGCTTGAAGTTCAACTTCTAGATTCACCTGGCGCGACCGCTGGCGGTTGTCGCCTTGTGGACCGGCTCTCCCGAGTTCCACCGGTGGGCCGGTTTCGTTTTCAGCGAATTCTGCTTTCAGGGAGAGGCTCGTCCGCTGACCATGCTGACTGCTATCTTCCCCCTAAAGCTCAACTTCTAAATCGGATCACAAAAAAGCAAAAGGCCCGGCTCCCTTCTCCGGGACCGGGCCTTTTGTCGTTTCGTTGGGATGGTTCTCAGTCTGTGGCGCTGCCGGCATCTTTGTTCTGCTGCTTTTCGCGGGCTTCCTTGATCAGCGCCTTGCGCGATAGCCGGACGTTGTTGCCTGCGATGGACAAGACCTTCACCAGCAACTGATCGCCGACCTTCAGCTCATCCCGGAAGTCGCGGGTTAATCGCCAGCTCACGAATATGAGGTGAATGGAAAGCAGCGCAAAGCGCACCATTATTCGGTTCATGCTTTGTTTGTGGTCTCGAATTCGTATTTGACTTTGAATTCAGCGTTGAGGATCAAATACACATTGAAAGGTTTGCCCGTATTTTTACTCATGAAGCCTTTCATCAGTGTTGTACGCCGCTTGTTCACGAGCTGCCGGATTTGGCCCACGGCAAGCGACTTGCCTCCAACGGCTATAACGTCCTGAGCACGCGAAGCCCGCAAGAAGCCGAAAGCCTGTGCGAGAAGAACGGTGCGGCTATCGATCTGCTGCTAACGGATGTGATCATGCCGGGAATGAGCGGTGCGGAGCTTTGCAAAAGGCTAACGGCGATGAAATCCGGAATGCTGGTCTTATTTTATGTCCGGCTATATCGATAATTCGGTGATGCGCGGGGGAATCAGCGAAAACGAAATGGATTTCCTGCAGAAACCTTTTTCGCCGCGGCGTCTGGCCAAGAAAGTGCGAGAGGTTCTGGACGCGGCGCCTTCCGTAAAAGAAGGACGATGAGATCAGCGGCGGGAGCGGTCCTTGCGGACGGCTTCGTCGATGAGGGCATCCAGTTCCGTGCGCGTGAGCGTGACGCGATCGGCGGAGCTTTCTCCACGGTCACAAGTCACCGGAAGTTCCGCACCACCGCCGGGCGGAGGCGCGACAAAGTATCGGGAGCGCGCGGCCATCAGCCTGGCCACTTCGCGGCCGGAGAGCAGCACCGGGGTGCCGGCAGTTTCCGCCGCCAAAGTGATCTTGGCGAAGTGCTCGATGGTTTCCATGCGGAAAAACGCGGTGAGCAAGTCCGGGCCGCAGGTTACAGCGCCGTGGTTGGCAAGCAAAAGTGCGTCATAGTGCGGCACGAAAGGCTCGATTGCCGCGCTTAGCTCCGGCGTACCCGGTGTGGCGTAGCGAACCAGAGGAATTTGGCCCAGCCCGATGATGACTTCAGGGAGAAGAGCCTGATCCAGCGCGCGGCCGGCTACGGCGAAACCCGTCGCCGTGGGAGGATGGGCGTGACAAATGGCGTTCACATCCGGGCGCATGCGGTAAAACAACAAGTGCATGGCCAGCTCGGAAGAGACTTTTCGTTCGCCATCGAGTTGCCGGCCATCAAGATCGGTAATCACCAAATCCCCGGCGGCCAGCGTCCCCTTGTTCATACAGGTGGGAGTCGTGAGGATGCGGCCGTCCAGCAGCCGCACGGAAAGATTGCCTTCGCAAGCGACGATGAAGCCGCGTTCGAACATCCAGCGCCCGGCGATGCAGATGTCCAAGCGGAGTTGTTCTTCCGTCTTTGAAAAGCCGGGTACGATCGAGTCCGTGGGCACGTGACGAACCCCTTCCTGGCCCGGAATTCTTGCGGGCCTTGCCATTTGATCTTGCCTGGCACAGCCCGGAGGGGAGTTCCGAACCGTCCCACGCGCACTGGGGATGCCAGAACGCGTGGGAAGAAACTAATACAAACACGGCCTGGATGCTAGGCATAAATGCCGCGCAGCTTGAGCGCACTGGCCACGCGGTCGATCGCCAGCATGTAGGCGGCAATACGGTTGTTTACCTTGTGGGCCTCGGCATAGCGAACGACTTCATCGAAAGCATGTTCCATGACGTCGAGGAGGCGTTCGTTCACTTCGCTCTCGCGCCAGAAGAAGCCCTGGCGGTCTTGCACCCACTCGAAGTAGCTGACGGTTACGCCGCCAGCATTTCCGAGAATGTCGGGCACAGTAAAGATACCCTTGGCGTCGATAACGGCGTCGGCCTGCCAGGTGGTAGGACCGTTGGCGCCTTCGCAGAGAATGCGGGCCTGCACCTGATGGGCATTTTTCTCGGTGATTTGGTTTTCAATGGCAGCGGGAATGGCGATGTCACAAGGCTGGAATAAGACATCGCGCGGGCTCATCTTGGCGCCGCCGCCGGGAAAATCCTGGAGGGCCTTCTTCTGGGTGTAAACCCAGTCGATGACTTTGGGCACATCGAAGCCGTTCTCGTTGTAGAGACCGCCGCCGATATCGGCGAGGCCGACGATTTTGTAGCCGGCTTTTTGCATGAGGTCGGCAGCCAGGGAACCGACGTTTCCGAAACCCTGGATGACGACGCGACATTCCTGTTTTTTCATGCCGAGCTTAACGAGGGCCTTGTCGCAGCAGATCATGACGCCGCGGCCAGTGGCTTCGCGGCGTCCGCGCGAGCCGCCCAGCTCGATGGGCTTGCCGGTGACGACGGCGGTGGTGGCTTGACCGAGGTGCATCGCATAGGTATCCATGACCCAAGCCATGGTCTGCTCGTTGGTTCCGACGTCTGGCGCGGGAACGTCTTTTTCCGGCCCCAGCCAGCTCGCGAGTTCGGCGGTGTAACGCCGGGTCATGCGTTCCAGTTCGCCACGCGACATCTTGCGTGGATCGCAGATGATTCCCCCCTTGGCGCCGCCAAAAGGAATATTCACGACGGCGCATTTCCAGGTCATCCAAGTAGCGAGGGCGCGGACTTCGTCGAGCGAAACGTCGGGAGCGAAGCGAATTCCGCCCTTACCTGGACCGCGCACGGTGGAGTGCAGGACGCGATAGCCGGTGAACACTTCCAGCGTGCCGTTGTCCATGCCCACGGGAATGTACAGGGTGATTTCTTTGCTGGGATATTTCAGGTACCGGTAAATGCCCTGTTCGAGCCCCAGTTTGTTGGCGGCAACTTCGAAGCGCGCTTCCGCGCTCTGGTAGACATTCATCTCTTCCGGTACAGGGGCTGACGACATGCGGAAATCTCCTTTGGCAGGCTGACTCCCAACAAAACGGAGCCGGCTTAAACTTGCCCAGATTGGCCCGGGATAATTTCTCAGGCGCGAATTGATGGGCCAGGGAAGATGAATTTCGGCGGGCTACCCTCCCGCCGGACCACTCCAGGGCCGGGCCGCCAGTATACGAACCTTCCCCCGTCCCCCGCAAGGCCACACTGGCGGGCGCATCCTCATTCCGCAATGCGGGTGCGTGGTCACTCGTTTTGGTGACAGCGACAGAGGCTGCGCCCAATTTTTTGATGCGTCATGCACAGAACCTTTCAAATTTCGCGCTTGCGTTACCATGCACT
>JAYVMO010000217.1:0-4820 GCA_043758915.1 Acidobacteriota bacterium
GGCGTTCTTCGGCTCGGTCAGAATTTTGACCAGAGCGTTTTTGTCGAGATCGTTCATCACGCCGGCAACAGGCAGGCGGCCGACAAATTCCGGGATCAGCCCGTAGCGGATCAAATCGGTGGGCTGCACGTGTTCGAGAATTTCGGTGTTGCGGCGCTGGGGAGTCGAAGGCACGGCGTCGGTGTGAAAGCCAAGCGAACGGCGGCCGGCGCGCTTTTCGATGATTTTCTCGAGGCCGACGAACGCTCCTCCGCAGATGAAGAGGATGTTCGTGGTGTCCACGGGCGTAAATTCCTGGTGCGGGTGTTTGCGGCCGCCTTGGGGAGGCACGTTGGCGACGGTGCCTTCGAGAATTTTCAAAAGGGCTTGTTGCACGCCTTCACCGCTGACATCGCGAGTGATGGAGGGGTTTTCGTCCTTCTTGGCGATTTTATCGATTTCATCGATATAGATGATGCCTTGCTGGGCTTTCTGAACGTCGCCGTCGGCGGCTTGCAGGAGTTTCAGAATAATGTTTTCGACGTCTTCACCGACGTAGCCGGCTTCGGTAAGGGTGGTGGCATCGACGATGGCGAAAGGGACATCCAGCATGCGCGAGAGCGTTTGCGCCAAGAGAGTCTTGCCTGTGCCGGTCGGGCCGATCAGGAGGATATTGGATTTGCTGAGCTCGACGTCGCCGGGCTGTTTGTTCAGGAAGATGCGCTTGTAGTGGTTGTAAACGGCCACCGCGAGTTTCTTTTTGGTGCGGTCCTGCCCGATGACGTAGCCATCTAGAAATTGCTTGATCTCCGGTGGACGCGGGAGGTGCTTGGCCGGCGCGGCGGCCTGCTCGCGCTTTTCATCCTCGAGAATGGTCTGGCAAACGCCGACGCATTCGTTGCAGATGTAGGCACGCGGATAGTCGGAAGGCGAACTGATCAGCTTTTCGACCTGTTCCTGCGTCTTATGGCAGAAGGAACAGCGCAGCGGCTCGTCTGGGTTGAATTTTTTCACTAGTGTGAAGGCCTCGTCTCCGCTGCGTTACGCTGGAGTCTCCAAACCTCATTCTAGGCTGATTCATTCCCCTGAGCAAAAGAGAAACTCGAAAGGCTACTAACTTTTAGGAACCATTACCCGGGCTGCAAGTTCGAGAGACAGCGCCCCCTGAGGCGCCGGAAATTTAGCGGTGCTTGAAAATGATCTCGTCGATCATGCCATATTCCTTGGCTTGCACCGGATTCATGATGTAGTCGCGCTCGACGTCTTTTTCGACGCGCTCGACCGGCTGGCCGCTGTGTTTCGCGAGGATTTCGTTGATGACGGAGCGCATGCGAAGGATTTCCTTGGCGTGCAGGTCGATGTCGGTGGCCTGGCCGCCGAGGCCGGACATCCACGGCTGATGAATGAGGATGCGCGCGTTGGGAAGAGCGAAGCGCTTCTTGGCAGCGCCGCCGGCGAGGAGCACGGCGGCGATGGAGGCGGCCTGGCCAACGCAGGTAGTGACGACGTCGGGCTTCACAAATTGCATGGTGTCGTAAATGGCGAAGCCCGCGGTGATCGAGCCGCCGGGGGAATTGATGTACAACTGGATGTCGCGCTCGGGATCCTCGGCCTGGAGGAAGAGCATCTGGGCGGTGGCCAGATTGGCGACGTGGTCGTCAATGGGCGTGCCGATAAAGATGATGTGCTCTTTGAGCAGGCGGGAATAGATGTCGTAAGCGCGTTCGCCGCGGCTGGTCTGTTCGACCACCATGGGTATGAGCGTCGTGGCGCGATAATTTGAGTCGTCGAAGTTTATCATGGAGTTAGATGTCGGGCGCGCATGCGGCCGGAACTGCGTCACTTGGCTTCTGCTGCGGTTGCCGCGGCGACGGTGCGAATCCGGGAGTTCTGCGCGAGCCAGTCGAGAGTTTTGTCACTCCGCAGCTTCGCTTTCATCCTATCGAGCGTGCCTTGCTTTGTCAAACGAGCTTGGAGGGCTTCCGCCGATTCGCCACTATGGCTGGCCAAGTGTTCCAGCTCGTGCTGGAGGTCTTCGTCGGTGACGTCGATGTTCTCGGCGATGGCAATCCGGTCGATAATCAATTCGGCCTTGACGTCGTCGGTGGCGCGCTCCTGCTGGCGCTGGCGGAGCGTCACCCAGTCGAGGTTTACCGCGCGCGGATCGACGCCCTGCTGTGCAAGCGAGCGGACGACACGTTCCAGACGGACGTCCTTCTGGTGCTCGACGAGGGCGTCGGGGACAGGGAAGTCGTGGAGCTTTACGAGTTCCGCGAGCACCTTTTCGCGGAGCAATTCCTTGTGCTTGTGGTCGCGCTGATGTTCGAGGCCTTCGCGCACCTTGGTCTTTAGTTCATCGAGGGTGGAGGCGTCGCTGACGTCCTTCGCAAATTCATCGTTAAGGTCGGGGAGTTTCTTTGTCTTGATGCCCAGGACATCGACGGCGTAGTGGTAGGTCTTGCCGGCGAGCTTGGCGTCGGGATAATCGGCGGGATACGGGACGTCGAACTTTTTGTGATCGCCGATGTTCGTGCCGCGCAGATTTTCGTTGAAAGGCTCCATGGTTTCATCCGCGCCGATGTGGCAAAGGACGCTATCGGCCTGCAGCGGATCGCCGCCGCCCTCGGGCGCACCCATGAGTTTCAACTGCACGAAATCACCGTTCTCGACGGGGCGGCCTTCGATGGGCGCAAACGCGGCGGCGCGCTCGCGCATGTCTTCGAGCGTCTTGGTGACGTCTTCTTCGGTGATGTCCAGCGCGGGCATTTCAAATTCGAGGCCCTTGTAATTGCCCAGCTCGAATTCCGGGAGCACTTCAAAGACGGCGCGGAATTTCAGAGGCTGACCTTCGTTGAAGTCCAGCTTCTCGACCTGCGGCTGAGAAACGGGCGTCAGCTTTTGCTCGGTCACGGCCTTTTCGACGCGCTCGGGCACCAGCGACTGCAGTACTTCGCCTTTGATGTCATCCGCGAATTTCCGGCGGATCAGGGAAATGGGAGCTTTGCCTTTGCGGAATCCGGGGACATTGGCGATGCGCGCAAATTCTTTTGCCACGCGCTCCATCGCTTTGGATACTTCGTCCGCGGGAATCTCCAGGTCGAGTTCGCGGCGGCAGGTTGCTTCGGACATACAAAGATCCTTTCCTTGGACAACACTCAAACGAGCGATGAAATATTCGCTGGTCCCGGTAACGCGCGCGCCAGTTTTCCTTGGTAGGAAAAACTATGCTTCAGGAGAGGCCAACAGGTGAGCATTCACCCCAAGTTTCAATCTACGAGTATAAGTGACGCGTCACTGAGCGTCAATGAACCGGAGTTGCCTGCATGGTGATTTGAAATTCACATTAGCGCGCTTGCGGGCGCGATTCAGCGCTTTCCCGGAATTACGAACGCGCCGGGGATTCGTTCATCCAAGGTCGCCAGCATTGCACCGTGCGACTTAGCCAACCCGGCTAGATGTCCGTCCGTGATTTGCTTGGCTGATTTGACCCAGGGCGGCAGATCGGAAACTCCATGGTTATCGGCGACAAAGGTGAACTTCACGGCCTCAGTCGCTTTCAAGCGGGAAAGAAGAAATGCAGCTTGAGCGACCGTGAAGCCGTACTGCTGCGTTTGCGCAAGGACGCGCACGAATCCGAGTTCCGTGGTCGCGCAAGTTGTGAATTCGGGGACGCCTGCTACGCGCAACTTTCCCACCCAGTTGCTGGCTCTAGGGTGAAACTCGTGGTGATCCACACCCAAGGCTAGAAGAACATTGACGTCCAGCAGATATTTCATGGAATTTCCGCGAGAATCATCGCGACTTCCTCGCTCGTCAAGGTCGGCTCATCGGGATCTGCGGTCAACATAGGCAGACCGCTTACAGGATCAACTACAATGCGAGCTTTTCGCGAACGTTTCCTGCGGGGAGTGAGCACGATGCGGCCTGATTCGATCTTGGCGTCCAGCGGATCGCCGGGCCGAAGTCCCATCCTTTTGCGGATCGGTTTCGGCAGGACGATTTGGCCTTTGGTGGATACCCGCGTTTCCATGGTAAGACAATCTTACCACGATCGTACGGAACGGCGTCTTCCAATCCGCGCCTGTGGGATATAGGCATGGTCCAACAGGACATGGCACGCATGTTAGTGAGACTCCCTCTAAACCAATCGGCCGCAAGCATTCGTTAAATAAGATCATGGGGAACTATCCGGCTTCCCGGTGAAGTACCCCAAGAGTCGAGTAATATACTCTGGCACCTGGGAGAGTCTCGTTGAAGAACAGCGCGATCCTTTTGGTTCAGTGCCCGGACCGGAAAGGTCTGGATGCCGCAATCGCAGAATTCATTTACGGCCACGACGGGAATATTTTTCGTTTTGAGCAGCACCATGCCGGAGAAGAGCGCTTCTATCTCGCACGCATTGAATGGGAGCTGGCTGGTTTCCAGCTAGACTTGAAACAATTCCCAGAGAAGTTTGGGCCGATTGCGGAAAAATTCTCGATGCAATGGCGCGTGGCGCTCTCGAGCTACCGCCCGCGGGTGGCCCTATTTGTTTCGAAATACGACCATTGCCTGGTCGATCTGCTCTACCGGCAGAGGAATGGCGAACTGGCCTGCGAGATACCGCTCATCATCAGCAATCATCCCGACGCCAGGCGGCACGCCGATTTTCACGCCATTCCTTACCACATCATTCCGGTTACGAAGGAGAACAAGTCCGAAGCAGAAGCCCAGCAAATGGAATTGCTGCACCATCACAAAATCGATCTGGTGGTGCTGGCGCGCTACATGCAGGTGCTTTCCTCCGATTTCATCCGGCACTATCCGCAGCAGATCATCAACATTCATCATTCGTTCTTGCC
>JAYVMO010000218.1:0-12618 GCA_043758915.1 Acidobacteriota bacterium
TGCTGGCGCAAGACCGGCAGAACTCCCCTGGGTGGCCGAGACAGAATGATGGTGCGGATTCTGCCGTTGAAGGGCTGTGGTGTCAAGGGAAAAGACTACAAGGGATTGTGGTGTGGTTGCTGGGGAGGACGTGACTTGTGACTCGCGATTGGTGGCAGGAGGCAGGCGAATTTACGGGGTTTGCTGGCGCAGAGTCAGTGAAGAAGCTGCTGCGTGGCTCACGCGGCGCGGAGCTGGCGGGAGCGGATTAAGAAGGCAGCAGCGAGAAGCGCTGTGCTTAGGGCAATGTAGACGAGGGCATAAGATATTGCGTGAGGGCCGCTTGCGGCTCCGGTGAAATCGAGACAGGGCGTGTGATTCATGGGGCCGGGGTACCAGATGGCAGTCAGGAGTCCCTCGTAGGACTTGCCCGTGACGCTCGCGAGCAGCGCTTCGGGCGCATGGCGGACTAGCAACTCGCCCCTGTTCGGGGAATACGGATGAGAGGCAGCAAAAAGTTTCAGGAAAAGATGGAATTGTCCCGAGGGTCGGATCGAATCGGAGATCAGCTCAGGCGCCGCGCCGGTGGGAACTACGGTCGAGGAGGAGCGGGAGCAGGTGTCGGCGGATTCGCCGCGGGTGCAGGGGCAGCGGATTTTGCGCGGCGTTGCAATTCCTGGAGCGCGGCTATGCGGGTCTTCAGACGGTCCACTTCCTGCTGCTTCGCGTCGACCTGCTGCTTGTCGGCATCCACTTTTGCTTTTCCGGCGGTGTCGTGCTGGTAGTCCGGATTGGAAAGATAGGTATCCTGATCGAGCGCCAGTTCGCGTTGGTCGAGGTCGAGTTCCTTCTGCGCTTGAGCGAGCTCCGCCTTCAATCTGGCAAGTTCCCGATCTTCGGAAGACTTGGCTGCGGCATCAGGACCGGCAGAAGCAACTGCGCCACTGGCGGCTTCTGGCGCAGCAGGAGCTGCCGGGGCCGTTGTCTGCGTGTTGGGCGCCGGCGTGGCAGCGGTCGTAGGGCCCTGGGCCGCAGGCTTGGCAGTCTTCGGAGTGATATCGTCTTCGGTGATGACTTTCGACGCCTTGGCGGCATTCTTCTTCTGTTCACGCGAGCGGCGGGCCGCGTCGGCGATCGACGGCGCGTCCTGCGATTGGGCGAAGGCCGCCGCTGGAAGCAAAACGAGGGCAATAAGTACGGACGAGGCCAGCGGGAAGAATAGACGTCGAGACATGATTTTATACCTCGGATGACTCCGGCCGGGTAAACCCAAAGATACGCCGAGGATGTGCCTGCGGACAATTGCCCAGAAGTACTGGCGTGCGAATGAAGCAACGCGCGGTGCGGCTCGGAATTACAGTGCAGGGGCGTCGCATGACGCCATGCCTGCTTTACCCCCTCGAGCGCGCAGCATGAAACTTCGCAGCCGTGCGCTCCATCTCAAAGAGAGAGGCAACGTTGCGGACGATGGCGCGTTGCGGCATACTCGCGCCGTGCATGGGCACAGCCAGGGGACGCGGGCAGTTGCGTGCGCGCAAGATGCCAGGAGGTCTGATGCCGCGGTGGTCTCACCGTTTTCTTGCCACGATTTTTGCGATGATCTGTCTGATGCTGAGCTGCTCGGCGGGAGCTGACGGAGCCAGTGCAGCGGGCGTGGCGCAAGGTGCTGCAACACGCACAGCGCAGAATTCGCCGGAACATTCCTTAACGCCGCAGCCCGTGCTGCCTGGGACGGCACTCCCGGAACGGCCGAAAACGCAAGAATACAAGCTTTCCCAAGACCGCTACGAAAAAGCGGTGGCCTACTCGCGCGCGGGCTACACGATGTATTTCGCGTCGTATTTTCTCGGCGCCGTGGTTCTGCTGCTGATCTTGCGGCTGGGAATGGCCGCAAAGTTTCGGGACTTCGCGGAAGGTGTGAGCGGTAAGCGATGGCTGCAGGGGCTGATCTTTATTCCCCTGCTGCTGCTGACGGTAGACGTTCTTGATTTGCCGTTGCGTTTGTATGCTCATTCTCTGTCGCTAGGCTACGGAATGTCGGTGCAGAGGTGGGGCTCGTGGCTCTGGGATTGGACAAAGGGAGAGCTTCTGGGAACCGGACTGGCGCTGATTCTGGCGTTGATTCTTTTCGGGCTCATGCGCAAGAGCCCGCGGCGGTGGTGGCTGTACTACTGGCTGGCGGTGCTGCCGATCCTACTGGGAACGATTTTCAGCAGCCCGTGGATCATCGATCCGCTGTTCAACAAATTTGAGCCGCTCCACACCACGCAACCCGAACTGGTGCAAGCCTTGCAGAAAATAGTGGCGCGTACGGGCTTGCAGATTCCGCAAGAACGCATGTTCTTGATGCGCGCGAGCGAGAAGACCAACACCATGAACGCTTACGTCACGGGATTCGGCGCCTCCAAGCGCATCGTCGTGTGGGACACCACTCTGCAAAAGACCAGCAGGGAAGAGACGCTTTTCATTGTGGGTCATGAACTCGGGCATTACGTCTTGGGGCACGTTTGGAAAGGCATCCTGGCTTACTCTTTTGGGTTGTTGCTGGTTTTCTATTTGATGTACCGGGGACTGCACGCGGCGCTGCATCGCTGGGCCAGCGATTGGAGAATCCATGGGGCGGAAGACTGGGCGGCGCTGGCCATCTTTCTGCTGCTACTGCAAGTCATTACGTTTTTCGCGTCGCCGGCCATCAACGGATTTAGCCGCATGCAGGAGCACGCAGCGGATGTTTATGGTCTGGAAGTCATCCACGGAATCGTTCCGGACTCGGCGGAGGTTGCCGCGCACGCCTTTCAGGTGCTTGGCGAGGAGGATCTGGCCGATCCCAATCCGCCGGCGTTCGTCAAATTCTGGCTGTACTCGCACCCGCCGCTGGGAGACCGCTTGGTCTTTGCGCACAGTTACGATCCCTGGTCGAAAGGCGAGTCACCGCGGTACGTAAAATAGAATTCGTGCGGTCGATGGCGAGGTTGCTCAGGCTTGGCGGGGGCGAGCAGCGTGCTTGCGGGCGAAGGCCGCGACCTTGTGGCGGTTCCCGCAGGTGGACATGGAGCACCAACGGCGGAGGCGTGTGCGCGAGGCATCGCAGAAAAAAAGCCCGCAATTCGCATTGGCGCACTGCCGCAGGCGCGCGCTTTCACCCTCCACGACAATTTCGGCGGCGGAACGCGCAATGGCGGCCAGCAGCCAGTCCAGGCCGCCTTCGCGGGCGATGAATTCGATGCGCCATTCCCCGCTTTCCTGGACGAGCTCGTCATGGCCCTCGGTGATCCGCAGCACCTCATTGACGGGAACTGCCCACTCGCGCTCCAGCCGCTCTCTTCGTATTCGCGCGAGGAAGATTTTGCGCAGGGCATCGCGCAGCCGGTGGGCTTTCCGAAGCAAGGCCTCCGCGGCTTGGAGGTCGCTTTTCTCCAGAGTCATCAATTGGGTGCTGCGCTCTGGAGAGACAACACCAGCTCTTTCGAGAAACTGGATCAACTCATCCCAGGAGAGATTGGACTGGCGAAGACCCGCGTTGACGAAATCGATGGCCAAGCGTCCGCCAAGAAGTCGAGGGCTTGGTGCTGACTGTGGCATAAGTTTGGTCTCCAATAGAGAGAGGAGCGGAAACGGGGTCGCTCCAGAATAACCGGTTAAATATAATAGAATGGTTAAGGAATTCCTAGCTGACCGGCTAAGCTGGTCGGCTAGGCTGGGTGGAAACCTTTCGTAGTTGCTGGGCTCCAATAGCCGAACCTCCAGGAGGTGGCTTAGATGAAATTCATTTTTTCTGGATTGGTTTTATTTTCTCTGTCCTTACTGGCCTTGGGCACGACACTGCACAAGGCCTCTCAAACGACCGCGCCGGCGGCTCCGGGAAGCCAGCGGACGCCTGTCATTGTGGAGTTATTCACGTCGGAGGGCTGCTCGAGCTGCCCGCCTGCGGACGCCACGCTTGCGAAGCTGGAGGAAAATCAGCCCGTAGGGAGCGCGGAGGTGATCGCTCTGGAAGAGCACGTGGACTACTGGAATCACTTGGGCTGGGCGGACCCGTTTTCGGCGGGCGAATGGACCGCGCGGCAACGAGCGTATGCGCGGACACTCGAAAGCGGAAGCGTCTATACGCCACAGATGGTGGTGGATGGAACGACGGAGCTGGTGGGGAGCCGCGAGCGGGAAGCTCGCCAGGGTATCGAACGGGCGGCGGGGCACGCAAAGACGGCAGTAACCATAGCCGCAGATGGGGACGAAAAAGCAGGCTCGAGGAAATTCAATGTGCAAGTGGGCAGGTTGGCCAGCGCGGCGTACGGCGATGGCGCTGAAGTATGGCTCGCGGTCACCGAGACGGGTTTGCATTCCGCGGTGACCCGCGGAGAAAACGCCGGAGAGGACTTGCATCATGCGGCGGTGGTGCGCACGCTGCGCAATCTGGGTTCAGCGGCCCAGAACAAGGAAGTGTCGTTCGCGGGGGAAACGGGTGTGCCCGTGAATTCGTCATGGAAGCGAGAGAATTTGCGCGTGGTCGTTTTTGTGCAAGAGAGAAAAAGCCGCCGAATCCTGGGTGCGGCAGCGGTCCGATTCTTCCAATAGGCAGCGATGCGCTAGAAACTTGACCTCAAGATAATGTCAATTGAGGGCCGGGATTGCGCCGGCTGCACAGCATTCAACTTGCTTTAGCGCATCGCGCATAATAAAGTCCCCCGCAACTCAGAGACGAAGCGGAAGCCGCCGGAGAACGAGCCGGCGCGTGTGCTTACGCGCCATCGTTTTCGGCGTCAGAATTGCCTATAGGGCGGCACGATCGTCCGCAGTCCAGGGGGTGAAGAAAGAGTGGATAACCAATTCTTGAGCACGCCTCCGGAAGTCCAGCCGGCTCCAGTTCCGTCCTCGGACGGATTCCTGGGAAAAGTATTTCTGAACGATCATGGTCTGCGCGCCGGGTGGAGACTGCTGATTTACGCTGCGCTGGTTGCCGGGTTGGGATTTGGGTCCGCCATCCTGGTCCGTCAGTTTGTGAGGCCGATCCATGGAGCGTTTTCACCTTTGTGGCTGTTTCTTCAAGAGGCACTCGGCTTTGGGGTGGTGTTTGGCGCGGCGTTGATCATGTCACGAATCGAAAACCGTCCGCCTGGCGTATACGGGTTACCAGCGCAGGGCGCGTTCGGAAAGTTGTTCTGGCAGGGGTGGCTCGTCGGACTTTGTGAAGTGACCGCCCTGGTGGGGCTCATCGCTGTTTTTGGAGGATATTCTTTCGGGAGCGTGGCCCTTCACGGTGCAGAACTGGTTAGGTGGGCGGTTTTGTGGGGCGCAGTTTTTGTTTTCGTCGGCCTGTTCGAAGAGTTTTTGTTCCGTGGTTACACGCTGTTCACTTTGGGAGATGGCATCGGATTCTGGCCTGCAGCGGTGGTGTTTTCCACGCTTTTTGGCTTGGTGCATTTGAGCAATCCTGGCGAGGGATGGGTGGGAGCCGCGAGCGTGGTGATGATCGGCCTGATTTTTGCCTTCGCGCTGAAACGCACGGGAAATTTATGGTTTGTCGTGGGACTCCATGCCAGCTTCGATTTTGGCGAAACGTTTCTCTACTCCGTTCCCAATAGCGGCATCGTTTTTGACGGCCATCTTTCAACGGCTACGCTACAGGGTGCGAAGTGGCTGACCGGTGGCACCGTTGGGCCGGAGGGCAGCGTCTTCAGCTTCCTGACCATGGGCATGCTCGCCATGGTCATCCACTTTCTCTTTCCCGCTAAAGACAAGCGGCCTCTGCAAAGCTGAGACTCCTTCGCGGAAATTAGTGAACTAATTCGGAGGCGAAGACCAGTTGGACGCCATGCGCTTTCGCTTGCGGGAGAACCTCGCGCAGCGCCTGCAACGTCGCCGGACGCGGGTGGCCGATGGCGATAGCCTCTCCTTTTTCTCGCGCGCCGCGCAGCGCCAGCTCGAGTTGTTTGCGCACGGCCGCAACCTCGGCGACATCGTCCAGAAAGGGAACATTGCGAAAGGCGGAGCGCACGCCGTTGCGCTGCGCTGTGTCGAACGCCACCGTGGCCGCGGTGGTGCGGCTATCGACATAAAAGAGTTTGTGGTCGCGCAGGACGGACATCAGCTCGGACATAAGCGCTGGATCGGCGGTGGCTTGCGAGCCTTGATGATTGTTCACTCCGTTGACATCGGGAACGTTCTGGAGAAATTGATTTACGACGGATGCCACTTCCTGCGCGGTCATGCCGGGAAGAAGTTCCTGCGCTTCCGGTTTTTCGTTGCCCACGGACTGCATCGGGAGATGCAGCATCACTTCGTAGCCGCGCCGATGCGCTTCCTCGGCAATGTCCACGGAATGTTCGTGAAGGGGCAGCACGGAAATGGTAAGCGGATAGGGCAAAGCAAAAATGGCTTCCGCAGCGGCGCGGTCGCTTCCAAGGTCGTCGAGAATGATGGCCAGCCGGGCTCTCGTGGATTTTCCGGGAGAGACGCGTGTTTCGGGCGCGGGGGTTGCAGCCGATTTCGAAGCGATCTCAATTCGGTGTGTCGGCACGCCGGAGCGCCGCAGAGTGAAAACTAGAGTGTATTCCGTTCGAACGGGTGGCTCTTGCTTCAGATGATTGCGGGTAACCACCGAATCGAGACTTTGCAGGAGTTTGCTGAGCGCGGCGCGCCCGGCCTCCGTGGAGAGGCCGTTTTCCAATCCGATATAAAGCTCGTCGGTGCTACCAGGTTGTTGATCAGAAGCAGCTTTTCTGGTCTTGATCACGCTTCCGGGGGGAGCGGCGGAAGCCGCGGCTGCAGCTAACTGTTCTGTGATGGAGTGAATCCGCGCCGGGGGCAAGGGCGCAACCTCGTTCTTATTGCACCCGGCGAAAATCGCAGTCAGAGCAAGGAATGCGCCGAACGGAGCCAGTCGTAAAGAAAAAGTATTGGTAAATTTAAGGAAAGCCGAAAATGTTTTTCGTGATCCGTGCCGATAGGCCACAAAGAGCTAGGCAGCCTTTTTCGCGGGGGACTTCAGCAGCTCGAGGGCTTTGCGGTAAATCGGATCTTCCGGCGAGAGCGGGCGCGGTCCCAGCGAAGGTTCCTTTTGCGCGTTGGGGGCCGGGGCCACCGCTCCATCGTCGCCGCCGTTCGAATCGTCCTCGGCCACGGCAGCGACCGTCTCCGTGGGGATCACGCCTTCCTCGATAATCGACTTGCCGCCGGGATTGTAATAGTTGGCCACGGTGAGGAAGAGCGCCGCGCCATCATCGAGGGTGATCAGTTTTTGTTCCGAAACCAGACCAAACGTGCGTTCGCCGACGACGTCACCGCGGTGGTTCGCGACCATCGCGGAAGCCAGCACTTCGGCGGCGCCGGAAGTTGTGGCATCGATCAGCACGGAAACGGGATTCTTCCAGACCACCAACTTGGGATCGGCGGAGAAAACCTGCGCGGACACGGTTTGCCCGCGAAGCGTGGAAAGTGTTCCGGAAGGAATGAAGAGACGCGCCGTCGATAGCGCTTCGGAGACGGGGCCGCGTCCGCACTCCCGCAAATCCAGAATCACTTTGTGAATGCCCTGTTTTTCGGCGTCCAGCAGCTTGGAGCGAATTTCATCCGCGCGCCCAGCATCAAGCGATGGCAGCCGGAGAACCAAAATGTCCGGGTCCGCTTTTTGCGTGATGATCTTGGCTGGGGCGAGCTTTTCGCGGACCAGGTCGACTTCCTCCGGCTCCGCCTTTCCGCGCCGGATGACGCCCACCTTGACGCCGGAACCAGGCTGGCCCGCCAGCAGATTCAGCGCCTGGCCGATGGACATATCGAGCGTCGTAAATCCGGCGATGGATTCGAAAATGTCGCCGCTGCGAATGCCGGCCTTCGTACCGGGGCTATCGGGAAGCACGGATATCACGATCACGTAACCGAAGCGCTTGCTGAGTGTCAGACCCGTTTCGCCAGCATTGTTGCTGGCAATCTTCTGCTTGTATTCCGCGTATTCGCGGGGGGTCAGATAGCTGGATTGTACGTCCAGCGATTCGAGCAGGCCGTGGAGCGATCCCGCAGTGACCATGTGCATGTTGGGCTCGTCCACGTAATCCTGCTGGATCTTCTGGAGGACTTCGCCGTATACGGTGAGCGACTTATAGGCTTTGTCCTCGGGCGTGCGGCCAAGAACGTGACCGATCCCCGCATAACAAAAGATGACTACCGATACGGAGAGAATCCCGATGCGAGCGGCTCGATTCATGCCTCACCTATCCTCAGACTGCCACGCAAAATTATAGCATCAACCTTTAGTGGGACGCGGCAAGAATGAGAAAGGAAGCCTGGGGAAGAGTAAAGGTAGGGCGGCCTGTGGTGAAGAGACACGCCCAGCACAGCAAATGTTGTGTATTTGCCACACCTACAGTGTCGTGCCTGCTCCGAGGCCTTGTAACTCCATGAAAACAAACAGAACAAATGGCATGTTGTGGCTGACAACGTGCTAGATTAACTCTTGCACATGTACCAGACAACGATCATCCGGGATGCCAGTGCGGAAGGTGTGGGTCTTCACACCGGGGTCTACGGGCATGTTCGCTTAATGCCCGCTCCCGCGGATACGGGCATTGTTTTTCGACGAATTGACCTGGACAATTTTTTGATCGAGGCCCAGGGGCACAATGTCGCGCGAGTCAGCTACGCGACGAGCCTAATGAAGCAAGGTGTCTTGCTTTCCACCACTGAGCACCTGCTGGCGGCCATCTATTCCTGTGGCATCGACAACATCTACATCGATATCGACTCGATCGAAGTACCCATCCTGGACGGTTCGGCGGAGCCCTTCATGCAGATGCTGGAGCGTTGCGGCGTTTGCAAGCTGCGGCGAAAGCGCCGCTTTCTCAAGGTGCTAAGGCCGCTCGAAGTGGCCGAAGGCGACCGCCGCATCGGCATCTATCCGGCCGATGAATTTCGCGTCCGCTGCTATGTGGATTTTCCGCATCCGCTGGTGGGCCAGCAGGAAGTGGAGATGGTTGTCAGTCCGCAGACGTTCCGGCACATTCTGGCACGAGCCCGTACCTTCTGTTTCGAACGCGATATCGAGCCGCTCAAAGCCATGGGCCTGATTCGCGGCGGATCGCTGGACAACGCGATTGTGCTCACCAATGACGGCGTGATGAATGGCCCGCTGCGCTTCCCGGACGAATTTGGGCGGCACAAAGCGCTGGATTTGATTGGCGATTTGGCGCTGGCCGGATTACCGCTGCTGGCGCGCGTCGAAGCCCACAAAGCGGGTCACGCGCTGCACACGCAGCTTGTCAGCCGCCTCCTCGCCGATCCTTCCCTGTGGACCATTACAACCGAAGAGGCTTCACCTTCCAGGAGCAAAGCGCTGTTCACGGCCTTGTCCGCTGCCCCCGCCGCTGATTAGGCATTCGACGCTAACTCCGAACCCCCGCATTGCGAAATCATTGGTGCTCCGGCAGAATGGGCTGCGAACCTATGTCAAACCATGATCTCGCGATTGTGATCCTTGCCGCGGGCAAGGGCACGCGGCTGAAGTCGAGCTTTGCGAAGGTGCTGCACCCCGCGGGCGGATGCACACTCATCGAACACGTCGTGCGCGCTTGCGCGCCTTTGAAGGCCAAGAAAACCATCGTGGTCGTGGGCCATCAAGCGGAACAGGTGGCGGCAGCGGTCGAGCTGTTGGGCGGGGAGACCGTGCTGCAGCAGCCGCAGCATGGCACGGGTCACGCCATGCTGGTGGCCAAGCGCGCCATCGGCAAGGCCAAATTTGCGGTCGTGCTGCCCGGAGATGCGCCGCTCATTCGAACGGAAACGTTAAAGGCGCTGATTGCAACTCATCGTGCTGGCAATGCGGCGGCCACCATCTTGTCGGCCGTGCTCGCGGATCCCTCCGGCTATGGCCGCGTGGTAAGGAAATCCGAGACGCTCGTTTCCGCTATCGTCGAGGAAACGCGGCTCACCGGCGAACAGCAAGAAATCAACGAGATCAATTCGGCCATCTATTGCTTCACGCTCGAAAAGCTGTGGCCCGCACTGGCCCAGGTGAAGCCCAATAACGCCCATCGCGAGCTATATCTTACCGATGCGATTGCCGTGATGAACGCCAAGGGCGAAACGGTCCTGGCGCAGGTGGCGCAGGATTCCCGCGAAGTGCTCGGCTGTAACACGCGCGCGGATTTGGCGGAAGTGGACCGGGTTTTTCGCGACTGGAAACGCAACGCGCTGATGGACGCGGGCGTGACGATTCAATTGCCGGAAACGGTGCTGATCGATCCTGAAGTGATTGCCGGTGAAGACACGGTGATCGAGCCGGGCGTGCAGTTGCTGGGAAAAACGAAAATCGGCGCGCGTTGCACGATTCGCACCGGTAGCGTGCTGAAGGACGCCCTGCTCGGCGACGAGGTCACCATCGAGCCGCACTGCGTGGTGGCGCAGAGCCGCCTTGACGACCGCGTCATGATCGGGCCGTTTGCGCGGCTTCGGCCGGGCAATCATTTGAAGGCCGGCGTGCGCATCGGAAATTTTGTGGAGCTAAAGAAGAGCGTTATAGGCGAAGGCACCAAGGCCATGCACCTCAGCTACCTGGGCGACGCCAGAATCGGCACGAAGGCCAACATCGGCGCGGGCACCATTACTTGCAATTACGACGGGTTCCACAAATATCCGACGAGCATCGGCAATAAAGTCTTCATCGGCAGCGATTCCGCCTTGGTGGCGCCGGTGCGCATCGGGGATGGCGCTTATATCGCCGCGGGCTCGACGATTACGGACAATGTGCCGGCCGATGCGCTGGCCATCGCCCGTGGCCGTCAAGCCAACAAGCCCGGCTGGGCCGCAAAAAAGCGCCGCGAACTCACCGCAGCAGAAAAGCCGAAAAAGACCCCGCGGCGTTCCAAGAGCTCCAAATCCCGCCGTCCAAAGAAAAGCCGCAGGCGCCGTTGACGCATCGCTACATCTTCGCAGTCCCTCCGAACTGAGAATCGTCGTTGTACCAAAAACAGCCCGGTGCTATCGTCCGCGGTACGTGAAGTGCAAGGAGTCTCCCCGTGGGCAACTGGGTCAATTGGCTGCTGGTCATCGTCGGCTTCGTCTGCGTGATTATCGAGCTGGCTCTCGGAGCGCTTACAGGGTTCGATCTCGCGCTGGTTGGCGGTTCTTTGACGGTTGGCGGGGCCATCGGACTCTTTACTGGCTCGGCGAAAATCGGTCTGCTTTCCGGCGGCGTTCTGGCCTTTGTTTATCTGGCCATCTTCCGCCGCTGGCTGCGCGTCAAGCTCACCGTTAAAGATCAGCGCACCAACGCGGACGCCCTGATGGGCAAAACCGGTGTTGTTACCAAGAAAATTGCCGCGTCCGAGCCCGGCATAGTCAAGGTCGGCTCAGAATTCTGGCGTGCCGAATTGGCGCAAGCGGACGACGCGGCGCGCGATGTCGGTGCCACGGTCAAGATCGAAGCGGTGGAAGGCGTAACAATCAAGGTGAGGTGAAAAGCCATGGATGTCTTCGGCGGACTGATAATGGTGGCGATTTTTGCGTTTCTGATCCTTGCCCTGACGGCGCTGGCCAAAGGAGCGCGCACCGTGAAACAGTATGAAAAAGGTTTGATCACGCGGATGGGGAAATATCACGGCATGGCCCCATCGGGGCTTACCTTCATCATGCCATTCGTGGACGACATCGTGCGCGTGGACATGCGCGAACAGGTCATTACCGTGCCACCGCAGAAACTGATCACCAAGGATAACGTGACGGTGGAGGTGGACGCGGTCGTGTATTACAAGGTGATTGATCCCGTCAAGTCGCAGTACGAGGTGCAGGATTTCGGTTACGCCTGTACCACGCTGGCGCAGACCAATCTGCGCAATCTGATCGGCGACCGCACTCTGGATGAGACTCTCGTTGCGCGCGACATGATCAATACCAACTTGCGCGAAGTGCTGGACGAGGCCACCAACGGCTGGGGCGTTAAGGTGACCCGCGTGGAGGTGCAGAAGATCGAGCCGCCCCGCGACATCACCGACGCCATGTCCCGCCAAATGAAAGCCGAACGCGAAAAGCGCGCCGCGGTCCTCGAAGCCGAAGGCATCAAACAGAGCCAGATCCTCCAGGCCGAAGGCAAAAAGCAATCCGAAATTCTCAAGGCCGAAGGTGACGCCCAGGCGCGGGTTACGCGCGCGAACGCAGAAGCCGAAGCCATCAAGCTTGTCTCCACCGCCGCCGAAACCTATTTCAAGGAACGCGCCGAAACTATGCGCCGCCTCGAAGTCCTCAACAACACCCTCGCCCAAAACACCAAGTACGTCATCCCTTCCAATTCCAGCTTAGTGAACGTCCTCGGCCTCGATGGTGCCGTGCAAGCGCTGCCTAAACCGGTCTCGGATTCGCCCGCGCCACCAAGTTCGTCGCCCTCCGGCCGTTCCATGTAGCGGTGGTGTGCTAAAATAGGAGTTCCCGCAATGCATCAGGGAGCTGCCACCGCATGAAATTTGGAGTCGTAGTTTTTCCCGGGTCCAATTGCGACCACGACGCGTTTTACGCTATCGGAAACGTCCTGCACAAGCCGGTCGAATTCATCTGGCACCAATCCGAAAATCTCGCCAATTGCGATGCCATTATTCTGCCGGGGGGGTTCGCTTACGGCGATTACCTGCGCACCGGAGCGATCGCGCGCTTCTCTCC
>JAYVMO010000219.1:0-7421 GCA_043758915.1 Acidobacteriota bacterium
CGGCTATGGCCTGCTTCTGGTTACTGGCACCCTCAAGTATGACCCGGATGCATACTGGAAGGGCATAGTCCTGGTTATCGGGCAAGGTGTGGTGACTTCCACAAAGAGTGGCTTAGGTGTTTTTACAGGAGCCGTGTTTGTCGCGAGAACCGTCGATGCTTCGAATAATCCTTTACCACCGACGGGTCCCCTCGGACAGCCATCCTTTAATTTTGATCCAAGTTCCGGCGGCAACGGCATACTTTTCAACAGCTGCTGGATCAAGAGAGCACAAGGCCCGTTGAGGTACAAGGTCCTGTCCTTCCGCGAAATCCCCAATCCCTAAGATACTGATTGCTGGATGCGCGCTTTTGGGGCTGCCCCTGTCCGCTGTATAATCGGGGAATGCAGAATCGCCAGAGAAGCGCACCGATGCATGGCACCACGGTCTTGTGCGTGCGCAGGGACAATAGAGTCGTGCTCATCGCCGATGGCCAGGTGACCATGGGCGATCACGTGATGAAGCACACCGCGCGCAAGACGCGCCGTCTCTTTAACGACAAAGTCGTCGCCGGTTTCGCCGGTTCGACCGCCGACGCGATTACGCTCTTTGAGCGTTTCGAAGCCAAGCTCCAGGAACATTCCGGCAATTTGCAAAAGGCTGCCGTCGAGCTGGCCAAGGAATGGCGCAAGGACCGCGCGCTCCGCCACCTGGAAGCCTTGCTCATTGTGGCCGACAGCAAGGGCACTTTCGTACTTTCCGGCAACGGTGACGTGATCGAGCCCGACGATGGCATGGTGGCCATCGGTTCCGGTGGCACCTATGCTCTGGCTGCGGCGCGCGCCTTGCTCAAGCATTCGAAGCTCAGCGCCAAGGACTTGGCCATGGAAGCCATGCACATCGCCAGTGAAATTTGCATTTTCACCAACGCGAACTTTACGATCGAAGAACTCTGACGGTTGGTGCCAATGCACGCCATGCCTGGCTCGCGCATCAAACGAAGTGAATTTATGCGGGGGCGGGCTTTAGCCCGCCCGGTTTTGGTATCCAGGAATCCGAGGCGCGCCGTGGAAGCAAGCGTGTCCGCTTGAATCGCGCCAGCAAGGATCTCGGCGAAGGACGAAGGAAAAATTCACCGGCCCACCGGCCGCAATGGAAGGGTTCATGCCCAGCAAGATCGAAAAAGAACTGATCATCACACCCGGCGGAAACGGCGCCGCACCCGGAGAACAGCAGGAACTGCTCCCCGCGCTTGACGATATGACTCCGCGCGAAATCGTCGCGGAGCTAGACAAATACATCGTCGGGCAAAATGCCGCCAAGCGCGCCGTCGCCGTGGCGTTGCGCAACCGCGTCCGCCGCCAGAAGCTACCTCCTGAAATCGCTGAAGACGTTCTCCCCAAGAACATTCTGATGATCGGCCCGACCGGTGTCGGCAAAACCGAAATTGCGCGCCGCCTCGCGCGTCTTGCCGGCTGTCCTTTCGTGAAAGTCGAAGCCTCCAAGTACACCGAAGTCGGCTACGTCGGCCGTGACGTCGAATCCATGGTCCGCGACCTCGTGGAGACTTCCATCGACATGATCCGCGAGGAAAAACTCGACGAAGTTGCCGACCGCGCCGAACAAGCCGCCGAAGCGCGCGTCCTCGATCTTCTTCTGCCGCCCTCGCCGCCGTCAGCTCCGGGCATTGCCGAAGCCGATGGCGCCGCGCAGCGCGAGCACAACCAGAGCACCCGCGAAAAACTCCGCGCCCAGCTCCGCGAAGGCAAGCTCGACCAGCGCATGGTCGATCTCGAAGTCCGCGAGCGTGCCGTGCCCGCGTTCGAAATCATTTCCAATCAAGGCGTCGAGGACATGGACGCCAATCTCCGGGAAATGTTCTCCGGCATCTTCGGCCAGCAGAAAAAGAAACGAAAAATGTCCGTCGCCGACGCTTTCGAATACCTGATTCAGGAAGAAGAAAACAAACTCCTGGACATGGATCAAATCACGCGCGGGGCCGTCGAGCGCGCCGAGCAGATGGGCATCATTTTCATCGACGAAATCGACAAGGTCGCCGGCCGCGAATCCGGCCACGGTCCCGACGTTTCCCGCGAAGGCGTGCAGCGCGACATTCTCCCCATCATCGAAGGCACTACCGTCAACACCCGCTACGGCATGATCCGCACCGACCACATTCTCTTCATCGCTGCCGGCGCCTTCCACGTCAGCAAGCCCTCGGACCTCATTCCCGAATTGCAAGGCCGCTTGCCCATCCGCGTGGAGCTGCAATCCCTCAAGGAAGAGGATTTCATCCGCATCCTCACGGAGCCGAAGAACGCCCTGCTCAAACAGTCCGTGGCCCTGCTGGATACCGAAGGCGTCAAACTCACTTTCACCGATGATGCCGTGGCGGCCATCGCGCGCTTCGCCACCAGCGTCAATGAACAGACCGAAAACATCGGCGCGCGCCGCCTGCACACCATTCTCGAAAAAGTTCTCGATGAGCTTTCCTTTGAAGCCCCCGACCTGAAAAAGAAAACCGTCAAGATCGATGCGGCCTACGTCAACAAGCAGCTCGCCGATATAGTCAAGAACCAGGACCTCAGCCGCTATATTTTGTAAAATTCGAACAGCGAGCATCGAGAAGCGGAGATCTTCATCCTGTGACCATGCGGGCTAAGAAGCCTAAATCAAACCGTAGTTTGCGTTTCGATTTTCGTATTTCGGTTCTTGCTCTTTTTTCTCTAGCCGGTTGCGGAGCGCCCGGCGAACCCACGCCGCCTTCTCCGCCCGTCCCCGTCGCCATCAACGATCTCGGGGTGCACCAGGCCGGTGACGGCGCACAGCTCACCTTTACCCTGCCGTCCAAGACCATCAACGGGGATCGCCTCGCCCAACCGCCCGCTGTCGAAATTCTCCGCGGCGCGGCGAAGCCCGGCGGCTCGCCTGATGTGAAATCGTTCCGCGTGGTCTATACGATTCCGGGCTCCCTCGTGGATAACTACCTGGCCGCAGGCCGCGTGCAGTTCACCGATCCCATCGCTCCGGATGAAACCAAAGCGCATCCCGGCGGCAGCGTTGCTTATCTTGTGCGAACGCGCGCCTCTCAAAAGCGCGCCTCCGCCAATTCGAATATCGTCACGGTGCGCATTTTTCCTGCTCCCGAGCGCATCTCCTCGATAGAAGCCCGTGTCACGGAAACTGCCATCGAGCTTAGTTGGACCTCGCCATCCCGCACCTCCGCCGGCGATCCGCTCGCGAGCGTCGCTGGCTACCGCATCTATCGCGGTGAACTGGACCCAGCTTCCGCCGATGCCGCGGCCAAGGACCTCTCGCAAGCAAAATGGAAAGCGCCCCTCAAACTCCTCGCATCATCCGGCACCGCCAGCTACCGGGACACTTCTTTTGATTTTGGCAAGACCTATCTCTATATCATTCGCAGCCTTTCACAAGCCGAAAGCAACACCGTGGAATCCGCTGACTCCGCGCCAGCCATCGTCGCGGCTCGCGACACTTTTCCGCCGGCCGCTCCGCAGGAGCTCGTCGCTGCCGTGCTTCCCGGCGCAACTTCCGGCAGTCTTCAGGTGGACCTCTCCTGGTCCATTAACGTGGAAACCGATTTGGCCGGTTATCGCGTCTATAGAAGTGAGCACGAGGGCTCACCGGGCCAGCTTCTGACCCCGGATTTGTTGCCCACGCCGTCTCTTCGTGATACCTATGTACAGTCCGGACATCGCTATTGGTACACTGTGACCGCCGTGGACCGTGCCGGCAACGAAAGCACGCCGAGCGCACCCGTAGCGGTGGATGTCACGCAACCTTCGCCGTAGCACCGGGTTCTATATCCGTACCGGCGATGGTAAAGCCGGGTCCATGACCGTGACTTCCCGATGGTCGCTGCCAGCATCGCCTGAAGTATCCGGGAAAGTTTCTTGGGGAGCTTTGCCGTTCATGTCTGTTCGAGTCCATCTTCCGGGTTATCGTCGCTTCCGCATTTTTCGCAATGCGGCGATTCGCACCGGCGTCTACGCCGGCGTCTGCATGTCGTTCGTCCTGGTAGCCTGGGTCTTGCTCGCGAACCGCGTGCCATTTCTCGAAGGCTTTGCTCGTGAGCGCAATCTCGCCGCTGCCGCAATCATCGGCTTCCTCGCGCTCATTCCCTTGCTCCGCTTCATGCGTCTGCCGGACCGTCTGCTACTTTCCAGCCTCATCGCCTGGGGGATCCTTAGCCTGACGTATCGCGGTCTCTACGTCTATTTCCATGCGCTCAACAGCCGCTACAGCGCGTTTCAGATCTTCATGCTCGGCGCCGTGGTCTACTTGATTCTGGCCACTCTTTCCTGGATCGTCTCCTCCATCTGGAAAGTGCGCGAAGCCCATGTTGCTCATCCCAACCATCACGTAAGCTGACCCGCAATGAAATTCTGCCAATTCCTCCGCCGTAATTTTTTCGGCTCGCCTTTGCCGGCCTACGGTCTCATCGAAAATGGAACCATCGTGGAGATTAATGGCGTTCCGTGGGGCTCGTGGGATCGCACGTCAACCACCGGCGATCTGGCCGAGCTAACTTTGCTAGCGCCCGTCCATCCGCGGAAAATCGTTTGCGTCGGCCGCAATTACGCCGCTCACGCCGCCGAACTCGGCAACGAAATCCCCAAGGAGCCGCTCATCTTTCTTAAGCCGCCCTCCGCAATCATCGGCCCCGATGAACCCATCGTGCTCCCTTCCTGCTCACAGCGTGTCGAACATGAAGGCGAACTTGCCCTGGTCGTCGGCCGCCGCTGCTCTCATCTGTCGGACACCGACGACCCGCTCTCCTATATTTTTGGCTACACCTGCCTCAACGACGTCACCGCTCGCGACATTCAGAAAAACGAAGTGCAGTTCACCCGCGCCAAGGGTTTCGACACCTTTTGCCCCATCGGCCCGCATATCGAGACCGGCCTCAACCCCGCCAGCGTTCTTGTCGAGACGCACGTCAATGGCTCTCGCCGCCAATCCGGCGACACTTCTCTGATGATCTATCCCGTCGCATTTCTTGTCCGTTGGATCTCCCGGATGATGACGCTGGATCCCGGCGACGTCATCGCCACCGGCACGCCCGCCGGCGTTGGCCCGCTCGTTCCTGGCGACTCCGTCGAGGTCAGCGTGGCCGGTGTTGGCGTGTTGCGCAATCCGGTGCAAGCCGCTCACGCCTAGTTTCACGTACTCCCGGAAGTTTCGGTAGAATACGCAGCAGTGGGCGCGTTGCCGGAATGCCCGGTTCCAATCGTTGCTTCGGCATGTTCATTCTGTTTCCAGCGGCAGTTGCACACCATCCCGCTTCATCCTCGTGAGGGAGCCCGTTCGTTGAAAGCCCTGTTCGCCGATTGGAAACTTGTACTCGCCCTGGGTGGCGCTGCCGTTGCCGCCCTGGCCATGATCGCCTACGCCTTCTTCCGTCCGACCGAGAACCCCGACGAAGCCGAGCGCCGCCGCCGCCTGCACTTGAATCAGATTGGCCGCATCGCCGAAGGCCAGATCGTCGAGCTGGTCGAACATCCCCCTCAGCCTTGCGAGACACGCAAACGCTTTTTCGGTTCCGGCGCTCGTCCGCTCGCAATCACGGGGCCGCGCCACCTGGTTTCCTACAGCTACGCCATTTCCGGCGTCACCTATCACACCGCGCAGGACATCACCGGCCTCGGTGGCCAGATTCGCTTCGAGCGCCTCGTCGCTGGCCAGCCCGCCAGCATCAAGTACGATCCCGCCAACCCCACCGACTCCATCCTCGTTGCCGACGACTGGTCCGGTTTACGCTGATTGCTCCGCCCATGATTCTGGGCTTCTCCGTTCTGATTTCTGCTCCGTTGCGCTATCCTTTCCAATGCTGCATCTAAGCGGCGCGAGTCCATTCCCATGAAAATGATCCTCGCCTCTTTCCTGACCGTCGTCCTCATCGTGGCCATGACCCTCGCTGCGCTGTTCATCCTCGTCCGGGCCACGTTGTACGTCACTTCGCTCGAGTCGCCCCTCCAGCGCACCGGCGCGATCGGCGCCGAGCTGCTCCTCGGCGTCGTCCTGCTTCTTGGCACCGTCTGGCTCGCCACGCATCTCGCCGTTCGCATCTTCTCTATAAAACAACCACCATCCGCGGGAGGACCGCTTGGCTGATCAGAATTTCGCCGCATCTCCGAAACAATCGCACCACGACCGCATGGAGGAACTTCGCCGCCTCTCCGCCGAAGCCGAGGCCGGCGGTGGTCCCGAGCGGCGCGAGCGCGAGCACCAGGCCGGCAAGCTCGCCGCCCGCGAACGCATCCACCTCCTGCTCGACGAAGGCTCCTTCGAAGAGCTGGACAAGTTCGTCCGCCACAATTGCGTGGACTTCGGCATGCCGGAGCAGCGCCCCGCCGGCGACGGCTTCGTCACCGGCTTTGGCCGCATCGATGGCCGCCTCGTCTACGTCTTCGCCCAGGACTTCACCGTCTTCGGCGGCTCTCTCTCCGAAGCCAACGCGCGGAAAATTTGCAAGATCATGGATCTCGCCATGCGCGCCGGCGCTCCCCTGATTGGCCTCAACGATTCCGGCGGCGCGCGCATTCAGGAAGGCGTCGCTTCGCTCGCCGGTTACGCCGATATTTTTCTGCGCAATACGCTAGCCAGCGGTGTCATCCCGCAAATCAGCGCCATCATGGGCCCCTGCGCCGGCGGCGCGGTCTATTCGCCCGCCATCACCGATTTTATTTTCATGACCCGCGAAACTTCCTACATGTTCGTCACCGGCCCGGACGTCATCAAGACCGTCACCCACGAGGAAGTCACCAAGCAGGAACTCGGTGGCGCCATGACCCACAACGAGAAAAGCGGCGTCGCGCATTTCGTCTCCCGCGATGACGCCGATTGTCTCGCCATGATCCGCGAGCTGATGAGTTTTCTTCCCTCGAACAATCTCGAAGATCCGCCGCGCCGGCCCTCTTCCGATTCGCCCGATCGCCGCGAGGAGTCCCTCAATACTCTCGTCCCCGACGACCCGCAAAAGCCCTATGACATCAAGGACGCCATTCACGCCATCGTCGATGGCACTTACTTCTTCGAAGTTCACGAACACTTCGCGAAAAATATTGTCGTGGGTTTCGCCCGCCTCGATGGCTGCCCCGTCGGCATCGTCGCCAACCAGCCCGCATTTCTCGCCGGCGTTCTGGATATCAACGCCTCCGTCAAAGCTGCGCGCTTCGTCCGCTTCTGCGACGCCTTCAACATCCCGCTCATCACCTTCGAAGACGTTCCCGGCTTTCTCCCCGGCACCCAACAGGAATTCGGTGGCATCATCAAGCACGGCGCCAAGCTGCTCTTTGCCTTTGCCGAGGCCACCGTCCCCAAAATCACCGTGATCACCCGCAAAGCCTATGGCGGCGCGTACTGCGTCATGGCCAGCAAGCACATTCGCACCGACGCCAATTTCGCATGGCCCACCGCT
>JAYVMO010000220.1:0-1789 GCA_043758915.1 Acidobacteriota bacterium
GGCATGGCTTTCAAAGGCGATTCCGACGATACCCGCGAAAGTTTGTCCTGCAAACTTCGCAACCTCCTGCGCGTCGAAGCCCGCGATGTTCTCTGCTGCGATCCCTACGTGAAGGAGCCGTACATCGTGCCGGTCGAAACCGCCATCAACGGCGCGGACATCGTCATCCTCGGCGCTCCGCATTCCGCTTATGCCAATCTGGTAATTCCCGCGGACAAAACCGTCATCGACATCTGGAATTTCTGGAAGTCTAAATCTGTCCCCCGGCCCGAAAATATTCTGGCCGGAACCCGGGATCCCAGGTGATGGAATGAGAATCTTGATTACCGGCTCGGCCGGTTTTATCGGCGGCTATCTTGTCTCGGAATTTCTCGAAGCCGGCTACCACGTGGTCGGCGTGGATAATTTCAGCAAGTACGGCCAAGTCGAAAAATCCTTCGACAAAAACTCTCGCTACCAGCTCGTCGATGGCGACGCCAAAGATTCCGCGCTCCTGAAGTCCTTACTGAAAGACTGCGACCACTTCATCGCCGCCGCGGCCATGATCGGCGGCATCTCTTATTTCCACGCTTTTGCCTACGACCTCATCGCCGAAAACGAACGCATCACCGCCGCGGCTTTCGACGCCGCCATTCACGCCGTCAAGCACGACCAGCTCAAAAAAATTACTTTGCTCTCTTCCAGCATGGTCTTCGAATGCACCGAGGAATATCCCACTCCCGAGGGCGCCGAACACCGCTGCCCGCCACCGCGCTCCACCTACGGTTTTCAGAAATTAGCCGCCGAATATTTTGCGCTCGGCGCGCACGAACAATACGCCCTGCCCTACACTATCTGCCGCCCGTTCAATTGCGTCGGCATCGGTGAACGCCGTGCTCTGCGCGATGCGGACGTCATGAGCGGCAACGTCAAGCTGGCCATGTCCCACGTCGTCCCCGACCTCGTCCAGAAAATTCTCGCCGGACAGGATCCCGTCCACCTCCTCGGCTCCGGCTCGCAGGTGCGCCACTACACTTACGGCGGCGATCTCGCCCGCGGCATTCGCCACTGCGTCGAACATCCCGCCGCGCTCAATCAGGATTTCAATCTCTCCACCGCCAAAGCCACTTCCGTTCTGGAATTGGCCGAAGTCATCTGGAAAAAAATTCACCGCGAACACGGAAAGCCCTTTAGCTATATTTCCGACCAACCTTACAAGTACGATGTGCAGGTCCGCTCACCCAGCGTCGTCAAAGCCGAACAGCTTCTTGGCTTCCGCGCGAAGACCACCCTCGGCCAGATTCTCGATGAAGTCATTCCCTGGGTCGCCGAACAAAGGCGTCATGGCCAAATCTGATTCATCCGCCCCGGAAAAGCTCTCCATCGTTGTCCCTGTGTACAACGAAGGCGAAAATTTCCCCGCCCTCCGCGCAGCTCTGCTCAAACACGTTCGCACGCCCTTCCAAGTTTTTGTGGTTTACGATTTTGATGAAGACACCACGGTGCCTGCAGTCCAGCGCGCCATCAACGAAGGCGACACTCGCTTCCATCTGGTAAAAAACTCCATCGCCCGCGGCGTAGTCGGCGCGCTCCGCACCGGTTTCCAGCGAGTCCATAGCGGACCGCTGTTAGTCATGATGGGCGACCTCTCCGACGACTTGGTCATCGTCGATCAAATGGTCGCGCTCCACGCCCAAGGCGCAAAAGTTGTCGTCGCCAGCCGCTACATGAAAGGCGGCCACCAAATCGGCGGCCCATTTCTCAAGCGCACGCTCTCCCGCTGCGCCGGCCTCTCGCTTCACTATCTCCG
>JAYVMO010000221.1:0-32776 GCA_043758915.1 Acidobacteriota bacterium
GGGTTACGAAAATCTCCGGGCGCTGGCCGCCGTCCTGGGCCGCTCGAACAATTCCGTTACCCGAAAGGAGCAGTTCGCGTAATATGCATCACCCGCCGCTGCAACCTTCAACTGTCAGACGGACACCCTCTTCCGACGGTGAAGAGCGTAGTTCTGACGGTTGCAGACTATTCCCTCGAAAGCCAAAACGCCTAGACAGTTAGCTCATGCCTTGCAGGCTCCATTCGCTTATCCTTCGCCAACAGCTCTCCCCTGCATTTGCAACTTTCTGAGACTGCGTGGGTTTGATACAGTGTGGCGGCTATGGCCAGGTCGGACGTCCAACTGATGCTGGACGTGAAGGCGGGCGACGAACAGTCGTTCGCGCTTCTGCTCCATCGCTATCGGACGCCGCTGGTCAATTTCCTGTACCGCATGGTTCGGAACCGGGAACAGGCGGAAGACCTCGCACAGGAAGTTTTTTTGCGGGTGTATCGCGCGCGGGAAGAGTATGTGCCTAGCGCCAAATTCACCACCTGGCTCTTCCGCATCGCGACGAATCTGGCGCTGAACTCCTTGCGAGACAACCGTTACCAGCGCATGGAAATCTCACTGGATGCTCCGGTAACCGCGGATGCCGAAGACGGCGACGAACGGACCATCGACGTCGCCGAGAAGCACCCCAACATCGAGCAGCACCTGGTCGAGGAGGCGCGGCGCAAGATGATCCGGCATGCCATCGACAAGCTTCCGGAGAAGCAGCGCGCGGCGGTGCTCCTGCACAAATATCAGGAGCTGGACTATGGCGAGATTTCCAAGACTCTCGAATGCTCGGAGAGCGCGCTAAAATCGTTGCTGTTCCGGGCGTACGAAACGCTGCGAGTGGAATTAGCCCCGCTCGTGGCGCAGCAGGGAAAATAGCAGGGTAGAGAAGGAAGGTTGTTATGAGTTGTTCTCGGATGGAAAACAAAATTTTGCCCTATGTGGACGGGCGCTTGAAAGCCAGCGAAGCGCTGGAGGTCGAGAAGCATCTCGCGGCGTGCCCGGCTTGCAGCCTGCGCGTGCATGAGTTTCGCGCGGTGAGCGGTTTGCTGGATGAGCTGCCGGTCATCGAGCCGTCGCCGGCGTTTGATGTGCGCGTGCGTGCGCGGGTGGCGGCAGAGCCGGTGAAGCAAAGCTGGTGGGCGTGGTTTGCGCCGTCGGCGCGTGTGGCGTTTGCGGCGTCCATGCTGCTGCTGGCCACGGTCTGGCTGGGTTCGCGGCCGCCGGATAGCTCGTTGAGCGCCACCGATATCGACAAGATCAATCAGAATATGCCGGTACTGGAAAATTTTGATGTGATTTCCAGTTTTGCCCCACTGAGCGAACTGCCCCAGCCCGTGCAGAGCGACGAAGCCGGCGCGAGCGATACGAACGTGAATCAACAAATGTAACGGAAATGAGATTGCCACTCCAATTCGCGGGATATTTGCTGGCGCTGGGAATCAGCGCGACGCTGGCGGCACCGTGCCTCGCGCAACGCTCGCACGGAGCGCAAAATCGTCCGGCGAATAGACCCCCAAAGCGGGAAAAGCAACAGCAGCGGCAGGAACACCGCCAACAGCAGCAAGATGCGCGCAGAGCGCAAGCGGGACGCCGCCAGGACGAAAACGCGCGCGGGCCTCAGCAGCCCAATCCAAACCGGCCGAACGGAAATGCCCTGCCGACCAACCATCCAAACCGGCCGCCTTCGGCGTACACTCCGCCACCACCCAACCGGACATTCAATAATCTGGATTCGCAGGAAAAGCAAAAGGTCTTGGAATACAACAAACGCTTCCAGAACATGAGTCCGGCGCGGAAGCAGCAGATGAGAGAGGCCGCACAGAATTGGAACAAGTTGACGCCGGAGCAGCGCAATCACATCGAGAACGATGTCCTGCCGAAGTGGAAACAGCTACCGCCGGAACGGCAGCGGGCGATTCAGCAGCGACTCGGAGTGCTGAAGAATATGCCGGAGTCGGCGCGGAACCAGCATTTGAATGATCCGAACTTCACACGCGGGATGAGCGAGGAAGACAAATCGACGCTGCGGGATCTGAGCCACATGCACGTAGGCGCGCCGCCTGAGCCTCCGGGCGAGTAAGAGTGGTGAAGGTTCCAAGTTGAAAGTTCAGAGTTGAAAGTATCAGGGCTGCAGCACGGGTTTTCGATGCCTGTTTCGCTGAGTCCCCCGTACCAAGCCTGGGAAATCCGTCCATCAAAAAGTTAGCTCTCGGAATGCGGCGGTTCGTCGGCGCCGCAGCCACCCAGGGCAATTTGGCAGCGCGAGCCGACATCGCCGCGTTGACAATCCTTCCCCACTCGCGGCATCGTGACTTGTTCGCGTTGGCTGCATCGAACCAGTGGAGGAAACCATTCCGGCCTTGTCCGCGCGCTTTCGCGCCCTGCAACATCGCAATTTTCAGCTCTTTATTGCAGGACAACTTACCTCGCTCGTCGGCACGTGGATGCAATCGACCGCGCAGCTTTGGCTGGTCTACAAACTGACCGGCTCGGCCGCGCTCCTCGGAGTTTTCGGATTCGTCAATCAAGTTCCCATCCTGTTTCTGGCCTCCATCGGCGGTTACATCGGCGACCGCTACAACCGGCACCGCGGCGTGATCGCCACGCAGACAGCATCGATGGTGTTGGCGTTTATCCTCGCGGGACTGACGCTTACGGGCAGCATCCGCGTATGGGAGCTTATGCTGATCGCCTTTCTCGTCGGCGTTGTCAATGCCTTCGACGTGCCTATTCGCCAGGCCTTTCTCGTTCAGATGGTGGGCCGGGAAGATTTGCCCAACGCCATTGCGCTGAATTCCTCGATTTTCAACGGCGCGCGCGTCGTGGGCCCGGCCATCGCAGGTTTTGCCATCTTCTGGTTTGGCGAAGGCTGGTGTTTCTTCCTGAACGGGCTGAGTTTCGTGGCCGTGATCGTGGCATTGCTAATGATGAGGATCGAACGCACGGTGACAAAGCCAAGCACCGGATCGCCCCTGAAGAATTTCATGCAGGGCTTCCATTGGGTGATGAACGATTTTCCAGTGCGCTCGGCGCTCTTGCTGTTGAGCGTGCTGAGCCTTTTCGGATTGCAGTACTCGGTGTTCCTGCCGATTTACGCGCAGGAAATTTTGAAGGGAAACGCACGCACCCTGGGATTGCTGATGAGTGCTGCGGGAGTGGGCGCGGTGTTGGGCGCGCTGCAATTTGCGGCGCGGACGCACTACAAGGGGCTGGCGCGCTGGATTGCCACCACGTCGATGACGTGCGCCGTTGCCCTGATAATTTTTTCGCAGGCTCGTGTGTACTGGGTCTGTATGATGATTCTCTTCGTGGTGGGATTTGCAGCCACCTCGCAAATGGCCGCGACCAATACACTCATTCAGAATCGCGTGCCCGATGAACTGCGCAGCCGCGTGATGGCTGTCTACGCCACGATGTTTATGGGTGTGCAGCCGGTTGGGGCGCTCATCGCGGGAGGAGTCGCGAAGCGCTTCGGGGCGCCGCACACACTGACGGTGTTTGGATCGCTGGTGTTGCTGGGGTGCCTGGTCTTCCTATCCCGCGTGGTCATGAAGCTCGGGAAACCGCAGGCCGCGGTAGAAACTTAGGAAGGATTGGGGCGGTAGAGCCAGGAAGGCTTTGCGAAAATCTGCGCGGATGGCGCGGAATTCACGCCCGCCAAGATGGCATCGACCTTGGGACGCTGCGGCGCCAGCGAACAGACCGGGTCGGTAGCCGCGGCATCCCCTGCGAGAAGCAGCGCCTGGCAGCGGCAGCCGCCGAAATCCTGTTCGCGGCGGTCACAGGTGCGGCAGGGCTCTTGCATCCACGCTTCGCCGCGAAATTTTTGAAATGCTTCGGAGCGCTCCCAGATTTCGCGCAGACTGTGGTCCTGCACATTTTCGAAGGTCAATCCGGGAATGGTCCGCGCCGCATGGCAGGGAAGGGCGTCGCCATTTGGCGTGATCAGCATAAGCTTGCGCCCCCACCCGCCCATGCAGGGCTTGGGATATTTCGCGTAATAGTCCGGGACGACGTATTCGACGCGGATTTTTCCTTTCAAGTGTTCTTGAGCCTGCTTGATGAGTCCCAGCGAGCGGTCGAGCTGCTCGCGCGTCGGCAGGAGGTGCTCGCGATTGGCGAAGGCCCAGCCGTAATACTGGACGTTGGCAAATTCGATGCGCGTGGCGCACGACGATTCCGCGATGGCCAGCATTTCGGGGATTTGCTCGATGTTGCGACGGTGAATGACGAAATTCAGAGTTACTGCGATTCGATGCCGCTTGAACCATTCCAGCACGCGAAGTTTTTGTGCATGTGATTTCGTGTTGGAGATTTCCGCAGCGGTTTCTTCGCGCGCGCCTTGGAAACTGAGTTGGATGTGATCGAGGCCGGCCTCGACGAGCGACGCCAGTTTTGCTTCGTTTAGCGGCAGGCCGGAAGTGATGAGATTGACGTACAGTCCAGCGGCGCGCGCGGCGCGAACCAGATCCACGATGTCGATGCGCGCCAGCGGTTCGCCGCCGGTGAAATCGGCTTGAAGGACGCCGGCTTCGGCGGCTTCCCGGAAAACGCGCGTCCAGACTTCCGTTGGAAGTTCACTGGCGCGCTGCTGTAATTCAAGTGGATTTGAACAGTAGACACAGTGCAACGGGCACCGGTGGGTGAGTTCGGCGATGAGCGCAAGCGGGTTGGGGAGATGGCCAGTCATATTTACAAGAGATCGTGCGCCAAAAATTGAGTGTCTTTCGAGAACATTTTCTGGCTCATTGGAAATGGTCAAAAGCGGGAGCAGGGCTCCCGCACTCCAAATTACTTCTCGAAGTCGAGCGCGCGCTGGTCGTTCAGCAATCGTAGATAGCCAAGGATGTCCGATTCCACTTTTTGCGGCGCGGCTTTGGAATAGAGTTTTTGCAAGTCGGTGATGATTTGCTCGACGGTGTGCTTGCCATCGCAGCGCTGAACGATTTCCAGGCTAGGCCCGTTCAGCCGCAGCGCGCGTTCCGGCATCAACAGCACGCGCTGTTGGTTGTTTTCTCCGAGGCGGCAGCCAGGAGTGAGGCGCGGACGGCTGTTGAGTTCAGGTGTCATCGAACGTCCTTCACGATTCCTTGGCGGGCTGAAATGCGCCGGGGGGCGGCCAGCCGGGATGCACATAAGCAAAATAGAGGGCATCGAGCTGCGCCCACAGAATGTCGCACTTGGCGCGCAGGGCGGCATGCGCTGCGTCTTGCTGCGCGCGCGTGGCGGCGTGTTTGACAACGTAGGCAAGCGCGAAGTCAGCGTCTACTGGGGCTTGCGTGAGGCGCCCGGTAAAATAGTCGAGGCCGCTGGAGAGCCAGGGATAGTGATGGCGCAGACGATCCATGCGCAGCGTGATGAGTTTCTTTGAAAATAATTCAGTAAGAGAGGAGGCCACTGCTTCGAGGTGCGAGCGGGTGGAGACGAAATCGACGTAGGCTTGCACCGCGTAGCGCGTTGCCGGAAGAATGCCATCGCCCCGGAGCGCCTGCTCCCGCGAGAGGCCCGTGGCCTCGACCAGCCGCAGCCACTTCTCGATGCCCCCTGGTTTGCTGCCGTCGCCGTCATGGTCGAGAATGCGCTTGCGCCACGCCCGGCGAAAGGCCGGGTCTTCACTGCGCGCGAGAATCGCGGCATCTTTGATCGGAATGCGGCTCTGATAATAGTAGCGATTCAGCGCCCAGGCCTGCAGCTGGCCGCGCGTCAGCTTGCCTTCATGCATCAGCAGGTGGAAGGGATGCTTGTGGTGATAGCGTTCTTCGCCGATGGCATGAAAGCCGGCGATGAACTCGGCTTCCGCCAGCAGCAGCTTTTCCACAACATTCTTCGCCGGTGGGGTCACAGTTCGAACTCCATCCCATCGTAGGCGATTTCGAATCCCGCATCCAGCACCGCGCGGTGCTCCGCGCTCTCTTCATCAAGGATCGGATTGGTGTTGTTGATGTGAAGGAGCACTTTCCGGCCACGCGCGTTCTTCGGATACTGCTCCAGCAAACCGCCCGGACCGGAAAGCGGAAGGTGTCCAATTTCCCGCGCGGTCTTTTTGCTGCGCCCGGTTTGCATCAGTTCGTCATTCGTCCAGAATGTGCCGTCAATAAGCACCAGGTCGCTGGACTCCACCCATTTCTTCCACTCACTATTCTTACCAGATAGCGTGGGAGCTATAAACACGCGCTTCGAAGCGAACTCAAACGCCAGCCCCACGACAGCCTCGTCCACCGGAAGTTGCGAGCGCAGTTTTTCGCCGATGTATTCCGGATACTCCCCGCCCAAGGCCACCGCTCGGGCCGTAAATTTCTGCACTCCATGAGGATCATCCTGTTTGTCCCCATCAAGATGCGAAGCGACAGGAAGAGGGAACCACTGTACCGGCGGCGCTGCCCGTCCCAGCACACGAAAGATGGCATTCTCCTCCGACAAAATGCGCCGTATTGCGGGCGTCGCAAAAATGTTGAAGCCCTGAAATTCCCGCAGATGCAGCAGGCCCATCAGGGAATCCACGTCCGCGCTCGGCAGATAGATGTCTCGAACGGAGGTAGAGCATTTCGTACCTTTGAAGGGGTTTAATTCCGGGGTGGTCAGAATCTGGGATCGCAAATCCGGGGAAGCATTGACCAGTGTCCAGTAGGAGCGGAGGGAGTATTCCGTATCACCATTGATGGCGATCTGAGTTTGCGTGCGTGCACGTCCACGCAGACTTCCATCACGAAGACGGGAGCAATTACGGCAGGCACAATTCCATTGGGGAAAGCCGCCCCCGGCTGCGGAGCCGAGGACTTTAACTCGCATTCCGGCTCAGACTAGAGCTCGGCGTTGGCGTACGAGCTAACTTCGCAGTTCAGTTCGATCTCTTCGTGCTGAGGGGTAACCCATTCCATGGCCGATGCTCCTTATGGGGTGAACTCTGAATCCACAGTAGCGTAACACGAGAGAAAGAGCAGAGGGAATAGAAAAAGAGGCCAGGTCCCAAAGGGGCAAGAGTCATACAGGTCCGGAAAACACTGCCTCCCAGCGGTTCTGAGCACGCGCAAGACGCCAACAGGCGAGCGCTACGAGCACACGAAACTCCACCACCAAATGTAGTTAGCGCCGCGCAACGAGAGCACAAGCTGTCGGGGTAAAAACGCCGGAACTTCCACGGCTCCGCAATCCACAACTTTTTTTTAAAAATCGCGAATTTCTCTTGACATGTAGGGAATCCGGCATAAGATGTGGGCAAAAGTGGTAAGAAGTGGATGGCAGTAGGATAGGGTAGTAAGCAGTAGGGCCAAGTAGGACGTTCTTGAGGGCAATCTGGAACGTGCGCATCTGGGGCATCCGAAACGCTTTGCTCGAACCATTGACCGCGAGATGGTCAAGAGCAAAACTGACCCAAATGCGGTCGAGAATCAGCGCAACCGCGACGCGGTTGATGAGCGGGGCAAATGAAGCTGCGGGGCAACTGTCCGGCGAAGGTCGACGAGAAGGGTCGGTTGAAGATACCCGCCGTGTTTCTCGAGGCCCTCAGGGAGTACGGCAGCCAGTTTTACATCACCAGCAGCACGGGCGAATCGGCGCGCATATATCCCATGAAGGTTTGGTCGGGCATTGAGGACAAACTGGCGGGCGTTTCGAGCCAGAACCGGGCGAAGCGAAAGTTTTTGATGAGAACGAGCTACTACGGGCAGACGGTGGAGTTGGACGGGCAGGGCAGAGTGCTGGTGCCCTCGGTACTGCGTGAATCGGCGCAGATGAAGGGCGAGGTGGATGTGTTCGGCAACCTCGATTATCTCGAGGTCATGAACCACACCCGCGTGCTCGACGATCTCAAGAATTCGCCGTTCACCGAGGACGATTACAAGGCTTTGGAAGATCTGGGGATTTAAGAAGTGACGAGCGGCGAGCGGCGAGCGGCGGGGAATGCCCCGCACACGCCGGTGCTGTTGGATGAGGTGCTCGAATGGCTGGACATCAAGCCCGAGGGAACGTACATCGACGCCACGCTGGGGGCGGGCGGCCATTCGGCGGCCATCGCCGCGCGGCTTACCTTCGGACGCTTGATCAGCCTGGACCGGGACGCACAGGCGTTGGAACTGGCGCGGGAGCGGCTGAAGAGTTTCGCGGAGAAAGTGACTCTGGTGGCGTCGCCATTTTCGAGGATTGCGGAGGTCGCGCAAGAGTTGGGGATTCCGCCGGTGGACGGGGTCTTGGCCGACTTGGGAGTTTCGAGCATGCAGCTTGATCAGGCCGCGCGCGGGTTTTCGTTTCGCGAGGCCGCTCCGCTGGACATGCGCATGGATGCCGGAGACGAATTGACGGCAGACGAGATTGTGAATCGCTGGCCGGAGAATGAAATAGCCGACCTGCTCTATCGGGAAGCCGATGAGCACGATTCCAGAAGGATCGCCAAGGCGATTGTGCGGGCAAGACCCCTACGGGACACCGCGCACTTGGCAACGACTGTGGCAGGGGCCCGAAAGCAATGGGGAAGGCAGAGACTGCATCCCGCAACAAAAACGTTTCTGGCGCTGCGGATCGCGGTGAATCGAGAGATGGAGGAACTCGGGCAGTTTCTTTCTCGGACCCCCGCCACAATAATTTCGGGAGGACGCTGGGTGGTGCTGACCTATCACTCACGCGAAGACCGCTTGGTAAAGCACGCGTTTCAAGAGGGCCAGCGCCAGGGGACGCTGCGGGTGCTGACCCGGCACGTGGTCGTGCCGGGCGGCGAAGAGATTTCCAGGAACCCGCGCTCGCGAAGCGCCAAGCTGCGCTGCGCGGAAAGAGTGTAGTCATGAAGCGGAAAACGACATCACCTGCCGTTCTCGAATTTCAGACCGTCAAGCGCATCGACAATTCGCGTCTGGTGCGCCACGTCGAGCCTGTAAAGCTCCGCAACTATTACAAGACCGTGGCTCTTGGCGGCATCGTGGCGATGTTTTTCATGATGTATATCTACCAGCACTTCCGCTGCATCGATCTAAGTTTTCAATTCGAAGAGTTGAAAGCCAAACAGACCGAAACCGCCTCGCTGAATTCCGGCTTGCGGCTCGAGATCGAAGGCTTGCGTGACCCCCAGCGCATTGACACCATTGCGCGGCGCCAGCTCGGCTTGACGGAACCCCTCCCCGCGCAGGTGCAGGAATACGACGCGCCCAGCGGCGCGGAAGTCGCCGCGGCGCGCTACGTTCGTTCGAACCGCGGGCAGTAGCGCTGCCTTAGTGCGATTCTTCGGCGGCTCCGGCCCGCCCGGGTTCACGCAGCAAGACGCTTTTGCACGCAATCGTACTCATGAGCTTTCATTCGGAGCGCTTGCGAACCTGATCTCCACATGCCAGAGAAACGAGCCCACGTCGATCCAGTTGGCCAAAGAGCGGCCAGCCGCTTGCTCATCGTTGCCGCCCTGGCCCTCCTGTGGATGACCGCGGTTTTCGGCCGGCTGACCTACCTCCAGCTTTTCCGCCACAGCGAATACCTGATGCGCGCGCAGCGCCAACAGCAGCGCTGCATTGAAATCACCCCCAAGCGCGGCGCCATCTACGACCGCAACATGCATGCCCTGGCCATGAGCGTTCCCGTGGAGTCCGCGTTCGCCGTGCCTTCGGAAGTTGCCGATCAATCGCTGGCGGCCAGGCTGTTAGCCGGCGTTCTAAATATCCCGCGCGGCGACTTGGAAGCCCGTCTGGCCTCTTCGCGCTCGTTCGCGTGGATCGCTCGAAAATTGCCTCCCGAAAAAAAGGAAGCCATTGCCGCGCTGAACCTCAAGGGCGTGTACTTCCAGCAGGAGAATCAGCGTTATTACCCCAAGCGCGATCTCGCCTCGCACGTCCTGGGCTTCGTGGACCTCGACGAAAAGGGCCTCGGCGGGATCGAGTACGAACTGGACAGCCAGATTCGCGGCAAGAGTGAAAAGATCATCGTCATGGCCGATGCTCGGCAGCGCTGGTTTGACGGTGGTGAGGCGCAGCGCGACCACGGAGCCAGCGTGGTGCTCACGCTGGACGAAAATATCCAGTACATCGCGGAGCGCGAACTGGCCGCGGCCATCGCCAAGACTCATGCCATCGCCGGCACGGTCATTGTCATGAACCCCAACACCGGCGAGATCCTGGCCATGGCCAACTGGCCGAAATTCAATCCCAACGCCGCAAGCGAGGCGCCGGCCGAGTCGCGTATGAACCGCGCCGTGAGCGCCCTCTATGAACCGGGCTCGACGTTCAAGCTCATCACCCTGGCTGCGGCCTTCGACCAAGGCATTACGCGGCCAGATGAAGTGTTCGACTGCGAAAACGGCGCTGTGTACATCGGGGGACACCGCATCCGGGATCACAAACCATTTGGAATGCTGACCGTCTCGGACATTCTCGCGCAGTCCAGCGACGTCGGGGCCATCAAAATTGCTCTCCGTCTCGGCGCGCCGAAATTTTACGACTACATTCGTGCGTTCGGCTTTGGCGCGCCAACGGGCGTCGATCTGCCTGGCGAGAGCAAAGGCCTGCTGCGGCGCCTCGAGAACTGGACGCCCATCTCCATTGGATCGATCTCCATGGGCCAGGAAGTCGGCGTAACCCCCATTCAGCTCGTTTCTGCGGTCTCCGCGATCGCCAATGGCGGCCTGCTTTACAAACCGCACATTGTCGCCGAACTGCGCCGTGGCGACCAGGTGCTGCCGGCAGCAGGCCCGCTGGTCCCCAGCGAGCCAAAACGTGTTATCAAGCCGGAAACAGCGGCCACGCTGCGGCGATTGATGGAAGGCGTGGTTCTGAACGGAACGGGAAAACTGGCGCATCTTGACGGCTGGACCTCCGCGGGCAAGACCGGGTCGGCGCAAAAGATAGATCCGGCCACCGGGCGTTATTCGCGGACACAGTTGATCGCTTCCTTCACCGGATTTGCTCCCATCAGTAACCCCGCTGTCGCCATACTGGTTTCGCTTGATTCGCCCGTGGGCTTGCGCGAAGGCGGTATGGTAGCTGCCCCCGTTTTCAAGCGCATCGCCGAGCGGGTGCTGCCGTATCTCGATGTGCCACGCGATGTCCCATTAAGCCCGAAACTCTTGCAAGCCGCTTACAAGAAGCCGCCTGAGGGAGATGCGCAAACGCTTCAGGACTTTACACCGGCCGATTTTTCCTCCCCGCCGGATCAATTGCCTTCTGCTCCTGGCGCGATGAAACCGAACGAGCCGAACGCGGTGCCTCCCCCGGTAACCGTGGAAGTCGATGAAGGCGGCGACATCCCTGTTCCAGACTTTTCCGGCAGGACCATGCGCGAAGTGACGGAAATGTGCTTGCGGCTGGGATTGGACCCTGTGCTGGTTGGCAGCGGTATTGCTTCAAATCAAACGCCCGCGGCGGGAGCCAAGCTGCGGCTCGGGGCCAAGGTCGCGGTGCAATTTGGGACATCGGCGCCAGCCGGGACGAAAATGACCAAGCTGCATCAGAAAGTAACCAAATAGGTTGAAAGCGGGGTCGGCCGCTTGGCGGTCGCACATGAGATTGAGCCAGACACAAGAAGAAGCGCGCAACTCCTCCACGGATGCCGTCGATGACGGCCGGGAAAACTCCGTGCGCCCGCCTGCCCCGGTGGTCCGCATGAAGCTGGGTGAAGTTTTTCACAAGGTTGACGCTGCTTTGTCTGCACAAGCGGCAGAACTGGAAATCCGCCAGGTGGCCTGCGATTCGCGCAAAGTGCAGCCGCGCGCTCTCTTTTTCGCACTGCACGGCGCTAAGGCCGACGGCAACGCCTTTATTCGCGATGCGGTGGGACGCGGGGCGGTAGCCATCGCCAGCGAAGATGCCGCGCCTGCTGCTTTGCCCGCCAGCGTTGCGTGGATTCAGGTGCACGATGCGCGCATGGCACTGGCCATCGCGGCGGCCAATTTCTTCAGTCATCCTGCAAACGCTCTGCAGCTTGTCGCCGTGACCGGCACCAACGGAAAGACCACCACGGCATCTCTTGTGGACGCCATCGTCAAAGCCTCCGGCGCCAAGACTGGGCTCTTCGGAACCATCGCGTATCACACGCCGCTCGGCGACTATCCCGCGCCAAACACCACTCCGGAATCCCTGGACCTCCAAGGATTCTTCGCGGAGGTTCGCGATGCCGGCGGCCGCTACGCCACGCTGGAGGCGAGTTCGCACTCCCTGGCGATGGATCGCCTGTGGGGCTGCCACTTCGCTGCGGCTGTTTTCACCAACCTTACGCGCGAGCACATGGATTATCACAAGACGTTTGAAGACTATTTTGCCGCGAAGAAACGCCTCTTCGAAGGCACCGGCGCGGGCGCACCCGAGTTCGCGGTCATCAACACCGACGACGAATACGGCAAACGGCTGCAAGGAATCGCGAAGAAAACACTGACTTACGGCCTGGAATCCGGCGCCGACCTCACCACGAAGAAATTTCAACTCACGTTCAACGGCCTGTCGTTCACCGCGCAGACACCCAACGGGAAAGTGCAAGTGGCTTCTTTGCTGGTAGGCCGCATCAACGTCTACAACATTCTCGCGGCCATTGGCGCGGCGCAGGCACTCGGTCTTTCCAACGATGTGATCGAGGCGGGCATTCACAATCTCGAAAGCGTCTCCGGGCGCTTCCAACGCATCGATCTGGGACAGCCTTTCCTCGTGATCGTGGATTACGCGCACACCGACGACGCCCTCGAAAATCTCATCCGCACCGCGCGCGAGCTCAATCCCAAAGGCCGCATCATCACCCTCTTCGGCTGCGGTGGCGAAAAAGACCGCACCAAACGCCCGGTCATGGGCGAAGTGACCGGCCGTCTCAGCGACCTTACCATTCTCTCCAGCGACAATCCCCGCAGCGAAGATCCGCTGAAAATTATCAGCGACATCATCGTGGGCCTGCAGAAAACGAACGGAAAATATCTGATCGAGCCGGACCGCGAAAAGGCCATCGGCCTGGCGATGGAAGAAGCTCGCGGCGGCGACATGGTTTTGCTCGCCGGGAAGGGCCACGAGAATTATCAGCTGCTGGCGACCGGAACAATACCGTTTGATGACCGCGAAACGGCTCGGCAAGCCCTGCGCCAACGCGGATACGACGGGCCGCCAAATGGCGACAAACGCGGCGCAAAAGAGTTTGGCACCTAGCGCGCTCCTAGAGAAGGAGCAGGATGAGGGCGCGCAAGTGCTGAAGAACGCAATCTGGCAGGAGTCATTGCGCGAAGGAGGAGCCCTCACCCGGTGAATACCAAGCGAACCGTCAGGTATTTCGCTAAGGCAAACCCTCTGAGGTACTTATGCGGTGGACGATTGCACAGGTGGCTGGCGCTTTGGGTGCTCGGCCGGGAGCGGGGCTCGACTCCCTGGCCCGGGTGGCTGGCGTCTCGATTGATTCTCGCACGCTACGTCCCGGAGAGCTGTTCATCGCCATCCACGGACCGCGTCACGATGGACACGATCACCTGGCTGGCGCGCTTGAGCGCGGAGCGCTCGCGGCGGTGGTGGCGCAGGCGCAATTCGCCCGCTACCCGGACGCCGTGCGCGGCCGCTGCATCCCCGTGGCCGGCACCTTCGAAGCGCTTAAGCAGCTCGCGTGCGCAGTGCGCCAAGCCTGGGGCGGGAAAATTGCCGGCGTCACTGGCTCTGTCGGCAAGACCACTACGAAAGAGATCCTGGCGGCCTTGCTGGGCGCGAAGTTGCGGATCTTGAAGTCGGAAGGGAATTTTAACAACGAGTATGGACTGCCGCTTACACTCTTCCGGCTCGAGGAAACGCATCAGGCCGCGGTGCTCGAGATGGGCATGTCGCGTCGCGGTGAGCTGACGCGCCTCGCGGCCATCGCGCGGCCAGATGTCGGCATCGTGACGCGTGTCGCGCCCGCGCACCTGGAATTTTTTGCTTCGGTCGATGAAATTGCGCTCGCCAAGCGCGAGCTGATCGAAGGATTAAATGGCCGCGAGTCTACCGCCGTGCTAAATGCCGACGATCCGCGCGTGGCGGCGTTCGGCCCCTTTGCACCCGGCCGCGTGCTGACCTACGGCATGGAAAAGCCGGCCTTCTTCATGGCCGAAGAAATTGAAGACCGCGGCGCGCTCGGCTCGGCGTTCGACTATGTCAGCCCCGAAGGCCGCGTGCGCTTGGAGTTGTCCGTCCCGGGACGCCACGCCATCTCCAATGCCTTGGCGGCCCTCGCCGCCGCCAGCGTCTGGGGTATTGGCGCGGCCGAGGCCCAGAGCGTATTTCGCTCCATGCGCGCGCCGGCCATGCGCGGAGAACTTTTGCGATTTTCCAATGGAGCGGCGCTCATCAACGACAGCTACAACTCAAGCCCCGCGGCGCTCCAGGCCATGACCTCGCTGCTTGCAGCGACCCCCAACTATCGCCGCCGCATCCTCGCAGCCGGTGAAATGCGCGAACTCGGACAAACCTCGCCCGAGCTGCATCGCGAGGCAGGCAGCTTCGCAGCAAAAACCGGAAAGATCGACTGGATCATCGCTGTCGAAGGCGATGCAGCGCAAATTGTGGAGGGCGCCGTCGCCGCCGGGTTTCCTCGCGCGCAAACAAAGTTTTTTCCTTCTTCCGAAGAAGCGGCCAAGTTTTTGCAGGATTTTGTTTCACCGGGCGATCTCTTGCTCGTCAAAGGCTCTCGCGGCGTGAAGATGGAGCGCATCGTCGAAGCGCTCATCGCGCGCCACGCGGCAGCCGGTGAATTCTCTCAACAGGAGGCCAAGCACTGACATGCTCTACTACCTCCTCTACCACCTGCTGCAGCGCTACTTCAGTCCGCTGAACGTTTTCCGCTACATCACCGTGCGCACCGTGTACGCCAGTCTCACGGCCATGTTTCTCGCGTTTGTCTTCGGGCCGTGGCTCATTCGCCGCCTGCGCGAGCTGCAAATCGGCCAGTACATCCGCGAAGAAGGCCCACAGGAACACCGCAAGAAGGCTGGCACGCCCACCATGGGCGGCGTGCTGATCGTTTTGTCCACCGCCGTCCCCACGCTGCTCTGGGCCGACCTTTCGAATCCTTTTGTCCTTCTCGCGCTCTTCGCCTTGATTGCCTTTGCCGTCGTCGGCTTCGTCGACGATTACGCCAAAGTCTCCCAGCAGCGCAATCTCGGCCTCAGCGCCAAGAAAAAATTCTCATTGCAAATCCTGATCAGCCTGGTCGTGGGCGTCGCCCTGCTGGTTCTCACCACCTACAGCGCGTATTCCACGCAGCTCGTCTTTCCCTTCTTCAAGCGGCTTCATCCCGATCTCGTCATTCATTCCCTTATGAATGCGCCGCATCTCTGGCCTTTGGCGTTCGCGCCGTTCCTGATTTTTGTCGCCCTGGTCATCGCCGGTTCCTCCAACGCCGTCAATCTGACGGATGGCCTGGATGGCCTGGCCATCGGCTGCACGGTGATCGCCGCCGGTGCGCTGACCGTCCTCACCTACGTCAGCAGCAACTATCGCTGGGCGCAGTATCTCGAAATTCAGTACATCCCGCGCGTCGGCGAACTCACCGTTTTCTGCGGCGCGCTGGTTGGCGCCTCGCTGGGCTTTCTCTGGTACAACGCGCATCCCGCCGAAATCTTCATGGGCGACGTTGGCTCGCTCTCCCTGGGCGGAACGCTCGGCGTGATCGCCGTCATCATCAAACAGGAAATTCTGCTCTTCTTTGTTGGCGGCATTTTTGTGATCGAGGCGCTGTCCGTGATCTTGCAGGTGGGTTCGTTCAAGCTCCGCGGGAAACGCATTTTCCGCATGGCCCCGATTCACCATCATTTCGAATTGCTGGGCTGGAGCGAATCGAAAGTCATCGTCCGGTTTTGGATTATTGCGCTGGTGTTCGCGCTTTTCGCTCTCACCACGCTGAAGCTGAGGTAGGAGAAGTTTGCATCAAGAGGCTTGAGAGAAGATGCCAGGTTCGTTCGAATTGCGGGGCAAGCGCGTGCTAGTCGTGGGACTGGCGCGCACGGGCGTGGCCACGTCACTCTTCTGCGCGGCACGCAGCGCGCGCGTAACCGCCACCGATTCACGCGCTGAAAACGAAATTGGCCAGGCAATCGCCAGCCTGCGCAGCGCCGGCGTGGCCCTCGAACTCGGCGGCCATCAAGAAAAAACATTTCTGGCGCAGGACCTAATTATCCCCAGCCCCGGCGTACCCGCGGATGCGCCTCCGCTACAGGTCGCGCGCGCCCAAGGCGTCATCGTTTGGAGCGAGATCGAATTGGCCGACCGCTTCCTGAATGGGCGATTGATCGGCATTACCGGCTCGAATGGTAAGACCACCACGACCTCCCTCATCGGCCACATTTTGCAGGAGTCGGGATTCGCCACCCTCGTCGCCGGCAACATCGGCACACCGCTCATCGGATGCGTGGAAGAGACCCGCGACGACACCGTCACGGTAGCCGAGCTCAGCAGTTTCCAGCTCGAACTGATCGAAACCTTTCGCCCAGACATCAGCATCTTCCTGAATCTCACACCCGATCATCTCGACCGCCACCACACTCTCGAGGCCTACGGAGCCGCCAAAGCGCGCCTCTTTGAAAATCAAACCCAGCACGATGCCGCCGTTCTGAACGCCGATGACCCGGCCACCACGCCCTACGCTCCGCAGCGCCCCCGCGTCTACTGGTTCAGCCGCAAGCAGCGCGTGGCGCAAGGGGCGTTCTTGCGCGGCGAGGAGATCGTATTTCGCAACGACGGCCACGAAGAAGTCGTGCTGAAGCAAGAAGAAATTCCGTTGGCCGGCGCGCACAACCTGGAAAATGTTTTGGCAGCCGTGGCCGCAACGCGCCTCGCGGGCGCGCCGGCCCAGTCGATCGCCAGAGCCATCCGCTCGTTCGCCGGCGTCGAGCACCGCCTGGAGTTCGTCGCCGAGATCGGTGGCGTGCGCTACTACAACGATTCGAAAGCCACCAACGTCGATGCCACGCTCAAAGCCCTCGATTCCTTTCCCGGAAGAATTCTCATTATCCTCGGCGGCAAGGACAAAGGCAGCGATTACACCGTATTGCAAAAGCCGCTACGCGAAAAGGCCATTCTCGCGTTCTTGATCGGCGCCACCGCCGAAAAAATCGAAAAGCAGATTGCCGGCAGTGTCGCCATCGAGCGCGCCGGAACCATCGAGCGCGCCGTCGAAACCGCTTCACAAGCCGCGCGCCCCGGCGACATTGTGCTGCTGGCTCCAGCGTGCGCCAGCTTCGACCAGTTTGAAAATTACGAACACCGCGGCCGCGTCTTCAAAAATCTCGTGAAACAGCTTGAGAAACAATCAGGGAGTGTGTCCGCGGAGAATCGCGGCGTAGCACCGGGCAGGTCTGGCGCTACCCGTTAACATCGGAGGCACCGAACGAATATGCCGAGAAGACTCGATAATGACCGATGGCTGTTTGGCGTAACCCTCGCGCTGTGCCTCTTCGGTGCCGTGATGATCTTCAGCGCTTCGGCGGTCACCGCCGAGCGTCAATACGGCCACTCCTATATTTTCCTCCTGCGCCAAGTCGTCTGGCTGCTACTCGGGCTCTTCGGAATGTTCGCTCTGATGAAGCTCGACTACCACCGCCTGCGCGAGCCTGCCGTGGTCTACTCCGCGCTCTGCCTGGTTTTGCTGATGCTCGTCGGCACATTTTTTCTCGACAAGTCGCACGCCACTCATCGCTGGATCAAACTCGGTCCCGCAAACATACAGCCTTCGGAATTTGCCAAGCTCGCCATCATCCTTTATCTAGCGTGGTTCCTGGACTTGAAACGCCGCTCCGCCTCCCGCATGGAATTCTGTAAAAAGGATTTTCTGCGAACGATTTTGCCCGCCGCCGGGCCGCTCCTCATTTGCGTCGCGCTGATCCTGCTCCAACCTGACCTCGGCACTTCCCTCGACATCGTGCTGATCATGACCGCGATTTTCTTCGTCGCCGGGCTATCCTGGAAGTGGCTCGCCGTTGGCGCGGCGGCTGCCCTCCCGTTGCTCTATCTACTGATCGCCCACGTTTCCTACCGCCAGGCGCGTTTCATGGCCTTCCTCAATCCTGGATCGGATCCCCAAGGCGCGGGTTTTCAATTGCTGCAATCGCTCATTGCTATCGGTTCCGGCGGATTTACCGGTGTCGGTCTGATGGAAAGCAAGCAAAAGCTTTTTTATCTTCCCGAAGCGCATACCGACTTTATTTATGCGGTCATCTGCGAAGAATTGGGTTTCCTCGGCGCAATCTTGGTGATCGCGCTCTTTGCTGCCTATGGCTGGCGCGGGCTGCGCGCGGCATTTTCCGCGCCGGATGCCTTCGGCCGGCTGCTCGCGCTGGGCATCACCGCCATGGTGCTCTTTCAAGCGCTCATCAACTTTGCCGTTGTGCTCGGCATGGTGCCAACCAAGGGCATTCCGCTGCCCTTTGTGAGCTACGGCGGTTCTAGTTTGCTGGTCATGTTGCTGGCCACCGGCGTCCTCCTGAATATTTCGCAGCAAGCCACGGAGCTTTTGTGAGCGCGGCAATTCCATCAAGTAGCGGCGCAGCATGCTGCGCCCCTACTTCCAGGTGCTAACCGTGAAGCTCCTAATTGCAGGCGGCGGCACTGGCGGCCACGTTTTTCCAGCGCTGGCGATTGCCTTCGAGTGGTTATCGCGAGGAAAAGAGAGAGAAGTCGTGCTGGTCGGAACACAACGCGGTCTCGAAATGAAATTGGTGCCGCAAGCTGGCCTCCCGCTCGAGACCCTGCGCGTCGCAGGCTTGAAAGGGAAGGGCGGCGCGACGCTCCTGAAGAACCTCGCCATGCTCGCACCGGCGATGCTGGACGCCGAGCGTGTTCTCCGAAAACACAAACCAGTCGCCGCATTTGGTGTCGGAGGATACGCCGCCGGGCCGATGCTGCTGGCGGCCTGGCTAGGCCGCGTGCCAAACGTGATCTTCGAACCCAACGCCGAACCCGGCTTCACCAACAAAGTGCTCGCGCGCCTCTCCAAACGCATCGCCACGGGCTACGAAGTGTCGGCACGCCTGTGGGGAAAGAAAGCCATCGTCACCGGCTGCCCGGTGCGCACGGAATTTTTTTCCATCGCGCCGCGCACGCCGGAGAAGCCGTTTCGCTTGCTCATTACCGGCGGCAGCCAGGGGGCATTGCCCATCAATCGCGCCTTTGTCGACGCCATGGATCGCCTAGCCACTCGAAAAAATGAGTTGAGCATCGTGCACCAAACTGGGGAACGTGACTATAATGCGATACGTACCGCCTACGCGCGGCGCGAAATCAATGCGGAGGTTGTGCCCTTCCTCACGAACATGTCCGAGCGTTTTGCCTGGGCAGATGTCATCGTTTGCCGAGCAGGAGCCATCACCGTGGCGGAAGCCGCCGCCGCGGGCCGCGCTGCCATCTTCATCCCCTTCGGCGCCGCCACGGACAGCCACCAATTGCGCAACGCCCTGGAAATGTCCCGCGCGGGCGCGGGCCGCCTGATTCCCGAACCGGAACTGACGCCCGAGCGTTTGACCGGTGAAATTTTTTCCCTCCTCGACCAGCCAAGGGAGATCGCACGACTCTCCACCGCCGCGCGCGGCCTTTCCCGCCCTCATGCCGCCCGCGACATCGTGAACCTTATCGAAGAGGCTGCAAACGTGCATGCAGGTACGCAGAGGGCAATTTCATGATGGTTTCCTTTCGCAATTTTCAACGCATCCACTTGGTCGGCATCGGCGGCATTGGCATGAGCGGCATCGCCGAAGTGCTCCTTACTCTCGGCTATTCGGTTTCCGGCTCGGACACCAAGCCTTCGCCCATCACCGAACGGCTGCAAAACCTCGGCGCGACCATCCACGAAGGCCACCAAGCCTCCAACGCCGGCGGCGCGCACGTGGTCGTAACTTCTTCTGCGGTCAAGGCCGACAACCCCGAAGTCGTCGAAGCCCACAAAATGAAAATTCCCGTTATTCCGCGCGCGGAAATGCTCGCGGAATTGATGCGCCTGAAATACGGCATCGCCGTCGCCGGCGCTCATGGAAAAACCACTACCACCTCGATGGTCGCTTCCGTCCTCGCCGCCGCGCACCTCGACCCCACCTTCGTGATCGGCGGCCGCGTCAACCAGGCGGGCACCACCGCGAAGCTCGGCAAAGGTGAATTCTTCGTCGTCGAAGCGGACGAAAGTGACCGCAGCTTCTTGTTGCTCGCCCCGGTTGTCGCCGTCGTGACTACCATCGACCGCGAGCACCTCGATCAATACACTTCACTCGAAGACATTCAGGACGCCTTCATCCAGTTCGTCAACCGCGTGCCATTTTATGGCGCGGCGGTCCTCTGCATCGACGAGCAAAACGTCCAGGCCATCATTCCCCACGTCAAGCGCCCCATCATTACCTATGGCACTTCCAGTCAGGCGGACCTTGTCATCAGCGACGTCAAGCTCGAAGGTCTCGGCAGCGAATTTCGGCTCACCTATAAGGGCGACGACCTCGGTCTCTTCCGCCTGCCTCATCCTCCCGGCATGCACAACGTCCGCAATGCCGCCGCCGCTGCAGCCGTGGCCCTCTATCTAAATGTTCCAGCGGAGTTGATTCGCGAGGGTCTGGAGAAATTCGCTGGCGTTGGGCGCCGCTTCGAGATCAAAGGCGTGGTCAACGGCATCACCGTGATCGACGACTATGGCCATCACCCCGCGGAAATTCGCGCCACCCTGGAAGCCGCTCGCGTCTGCAAGTTCAATCGTTTGCTGGTCCTTTTCCAGCCGCACCGCTACTCGCGTACCCAACATCTTTGGGACGATTTCTGCCGCGCTTTTAACCAGGCGGACATCCTCGTACTGACCGATATCTATGCCGCGAGCGAAGCCCCCATCCCCGGCGTGACCAGCGAAGCCCTGGCTGGCGCCCTTCGCGAAGCCGGCCACAAGAATGTCCACTTTATTCGCTCCATGCAGGAAGGCATCGAGTACCTGCTCAAAGCCGCGCGGCCCGGCGACGCTTTACTGACCATCGGCGCGGGCAACGTCAGCCATGCCAGCGGCGAACTCCTGGTTTTACTCGGTGCGGAGCATCCGTCTCATCATGCGCATTGAAGATCCCAAAATCGCCGCCGCATTGTCCGCGTTGGGCGTCGAACTCCGCCACGGCGCCTCGCTTGCCGAGCAGACGTCGCTAGCCATCGGCGGCGCCACCGACCTCCTTCGCATCCGCAGCCACGACACCATCCCGGATCTGCTGAACCTGCTCGACGCCCATGGCATCCCCCACAAATTTCTTGGCGGAGGATCAAACCTACTCGTCGACGACGGCGAACTCCCTTGGGTCATGCTGCAGCTCGTGCGCTCCGAACCGGACGTGTCCATCGATGGCAACATCGCTTCCGTCAATGCCGCCGCCGACCTCGGACGCACCGTAACCTTCTGCGCCAAGAACGACCTCGGCGGCATGGAAGGCCTCATCGGCGTGCCCGGCACCGTCGGCGGCGCGCTGCGCATGAACGCCGGCGCTTACGGCATGCAGATCGGCAGCTACGTCCGCGAAGTGAAACTCTACCGCGCCGCCAACCGCAAGATCGAACTCCTCCGGGGCAGCCAAATTTCTTTCGAATACCGGCACACTTCTTTCGCGCCTGATGATATGATGCTCGCGGTGAAACTGGAACTTCCCTCCAAGCCGTTCCGTGAAATTCTCCAAGGGATTCGTATCTGCAACGAAAAACGGCGCGCCAGCCAGCCGCTCGGCCAGAAAAGCGCCGGCTGCATCTTCAAGAACCCTCCGGGCGCCTCCGCAGGCTGCATGATCGATGAGCTCGGCCTCAAGGGGCTGCGCGTGGGCGACGCCCGCGTGAGCGACCGCCACGCCAATTTTTTCGTCAACGCCGGCAAAGCCTCGGCAAAAAACATGCTCGCTCTGATCGCCGATGTGCGCGAACGCGTGCGTCAGGCCTATGGGTTTGAACTCGAGAACGAGGTGGTCGTTTGGAACGCGTAAAGGCTCTCCAGAGAAATGCCTCCGCGGCAGCCGAGGCCGGCTCCTACCGGCCGGACCTCCTGGCGGACGAAGAGCCGCGTTATCTCCGCCGGCAGAAGCCCGTCGAGATTCGCCGCAAAAAATTTAGCGGCAAGAGCTGGCCCTTCTACCGCCGCGTCATCGTTTTGAGCGTCATCGGTATCGCCGGCGTCACCGCAGCCGTCGCGGCCACGCACTTTCTCCTCTATGCGCCGCAAATGCTGCTGCTCAAGCCCGATCAGATTGAGCTGACCGGCAATCGCATCGTCGTGCGCGAGGCCGTTGTGCAGCAGTTCGCGCGCGACCGCAACCGCAGCGTCCTGCGCATCCCGCTCGATGCGCGCCGCAGCGAGCTCGAGCAGTTGCCCTGGGTCGAAACCGCCATGGTCCAGCGCGTTTTGCCCAATCGCCTGCGCGTCGAGATCACCGAGCGCACTCCCATTGCCTTCCTCCGCAATCGTAATGAACTCGCGCTCATCGATGCTCATGGCGTCATCCTCGACCGCCCCGAGGGCGAAGACCTCACCTTCCCCATCGTCACCGGCGTTTCCGAGGATTTGCCTCGCGAGCAGCGGGAAAAGCGCCTCCAGCCTTACCAGGAATTTATGAAGGACATTGACCTCGTGCGCGCCGGTTCCTCGAAAGACGTCAGCGAAATCGACATCTCCGATCCCCACGATTTGCGCGTGGTGATGACCGGCCTCGTGCGCGCGAGCGACTCGCAAGCGGTAACCATTCACTTTGGTTCCAGCGACTTCCTCGGCAAGTACCGCACTTTGCTCGACAATTTTTCTCAGTGGCAGGCGAATGTGGGTTGCGTGCAATCCGTCGACCTGCAGTTCAATCGTCCGGTGTTGAACTCGGACGGCAAGGCGTGCGCTCTTCATGCGCGTGCAAAATAAAATCGCCTAGGAGCAGGCTTGGCAAAGAAAGACAAATACCTGGTCGGGCTGGACATCGGCAGCACGAAAACCTGCGTGCTGATTGCCGAGATCGATGACCAGCAGGTCAAATTTCTTGGCCTTGGCGCCGCCGAGTCAAAAGGCCTGCGCAAGGGCCTCATCGTCAATCTCGATTCCACTGTCAGCTCCATTCGCCGCGCCGTCGAGGAAGCCGAAAGCGTCGCCAACGTGCCCGTGGATTCCGCGGTCATTGGCGTGGCCGGCAGCCACGTGCGCGGCGTCAATAGCCGCGGCGGCATCACGCTCGGCCAGCGCCCCCGCGATATCGAACGCGACGACGTCCGCCGCGCCATAGACGCCGCCCGCAACATCACTCTTCCCGAAGACCGCGAAGTCCTTCACGTCCTCCCGCATGAATTCATCGTCGACGCCCAGGACGGCATCCGCGACGCCGTCGGAATGGTCGGCCAGCGTCTGGAAGCCAACGTCCACCTCGTCACCTCTTCCGTCGCCGCCACGCAAAATCTTGTCACCGCCGCCAACAAAGCCGGCATCCTCATCAACGACACGGTCCTCGAACCGCTCGCTTCCGCCGAATCCTGCCTCACCCAGGATGAGCGCGATCTCGGCTGCTGCCTGCTCGACATCGGCGGCGGCACCACCGAACTCATCGTCTATGGCGGCGGCGTGGTCCGCCACACCGGCGCCATTCCCGTGGGTGGCGACCACTTCACCAACGATCTCGCCGTCGGCTTGCGTACCCCTATCCCCGAAGCGGAAAAGATCAAGCGCCACCACGGTTGCGCCGCGGCCTCCTTCATGCTCGAAGACGGTGCCATCGAAATCGCCAGCGTCGGCGGTCGTCCGCCCCGCACCATCTTCGCGCGCATGCTCATGGACATCATCGAACCCCGCGCCATGGAGCTGCTCGCTCTCATCCGCGACGATCTCCAGCGCGCTGGCCTCGACGGACAAATCCCCGCCGGTTTTGTCCTCGCCGGCGGCGGCGCCAGATTGCACGGCCTCGACGAACTCGTCGAGCAATCCTTCCATCTCCCCGTCCGCATCGCGGAACCCCAAGGTTTGGCTGATCTCCCGGAGCAGGTAGCGCAGCCGGAATATGCAACGGTAGTTGGGCTTGTTCTGTATGGCGCGAAAGCGCGGCGCAACATGCCGCAGCGCGCTGGTAACCTGGTATCCAAATTGAAGTCCATGTTCGCCGGGGCCTCATAACCCTGCCCGAGCGTCGTCTGACGAAAATGGAGAAGGCCGAGGAAGATATGACAGCGAAAGACGCAGGAATCCGCATGAGCTTCAGCGAGGAGTTGCAGCCCGCCAAAATCAAAGTCATCGGCGTGGGCGGCGGCGGATGCAACGCCGTCAACCGCATGATCCGCGCCAAGCTTGAAGGCGTCGAGTTCATCACCGCCAACACCGACCTGCAGGCGCTCAAGCTTTCTCAAGCCCCCGTCAAGCTCCAGCTCGGTGCCAAGCTCACCAAAGGCCTCGGCGCGGGCGCCAATCCCGAAGTCGGCCGCAAAGCCGCGCTCGAAGACACCGAGAAGATTATCGAAGCCCTCGAAGGCTCGGATATGATTTTCATCACCGCTGGCCTTGGTGGAGGTACCGGCAGCGGCGCTGCTCCCGTCGTCGCTTCTCTAGCCAGCGAACTCGGCGCGCTCACCGTCGCCGTCGTTACCAAACCCTTCGCCTTTGAAGGCAAGCGCCGCATGATCCAGGCCGAGCAGGCCCTTCAGGAACTCGTCGGCGCCGTCGACACCGTCATCGTCATTCCCAACGAACGCCTCATGGAAACCGTCGAGCGCGGCACCAGCTTTTTCGACGCCTTCCGCATCGCCGACGACATTCTTCGCCAGGCCGTTCAGGGCATCTCGGACATCATCACCGTCCCCGGCATCATCAATCGCGATTTCGCCGACGTCAAAGCCATCATGCACGGCCAGGGTTACGCCGTCATGGGCACCGCCGTTGCCACCGGCGCCAATCGCGCCGTTGACGCTGCCAATCGCGCCATCGCCAGCCCGCTCCTCGAGGACAATTCCATTCAGGGCGCGCAAGGCATCCTCATCAATATTTCCGGCAGCTCCAGCCTCACCCTCCACGAAGTTCACGAAGCCTCCTCCGTCATCCAGAAAGCCGCGCACGAAAATGCCAACATTATCTTCGGCGCCGTCCAGGATGACTCCATGAAGGACGCCATCAAGATCACCGTCATCGCCGCCGGCTTCAAGGACGTTAACAAGAAAAACATCCACCAGAAGCCTTCCTTCCTCCCCAAAACCTGGAAGGCTGGTCGCGACGTAACCGAACAGCAGCCCCAGCACCAGCCGCTGCCCAACATCGTTCATCAGGTCCAGCAGAACGTCCGCGAAGTCAGCCCGGAAGTCGCCGCCGACGACCTCGACGTTCCCACCTTCCTCCGCCGCCAGGCCCAAAAAGCCTGACCAACGTGTCATTGCAACTCTTTTTAGTTTCTTTGAAGGGGCGCAACATCGTTGCGCCCCATTTTTTTCGACTACAACTCAGAGGCTACCCAGCTGTAATTGTCATCCTGAGCGAAGCGAAGGATCTCAACTGATCCATGCTTCAGTCGTTTCCGCTGGTGACAAATACCGCCCTTCCACGCCTGAAATTTTGGAATCCCTCATCCTTTCTGTATCATTTCTCCCTGTGAACATTCTCCTGTCCGACATCGAAGCCCGCGTCCTCGGCTCCCTGGTGGAAAAAGAAATCACCACTCCCGAGTACTACCCGCTTTCCCTCCACGCCCTCCTCAACGCCTGCAACCAAAAATCCAATCGCGACCCCGTCATGAATCTCGACGAAGACGCCGTCCGCCAGGCTTTGCGCTCTCTCAGTGACCAGGTCCTCGCCCGCTCCGCCGGCGGCTCCGACAGCCGCGTCGCCAAGTACGAGCATCGCCTCCAGGAAGTCTTCAACTTCCACCGCCACGAAATCGCCATCCTCTGTGTTCTGCTCTTGCGCGGCCCGCAAACTCCCGGCGAACTCCGCACCCGCACCGAACGCCTCTACCACTTCGAGGATCTCGACACCGTGCAATCCGCCCTAAACCTCCTCATGAAGCGCGAGCCGCCTCTCGCCAAAATCCTCCCCCGCCAGCCCGGCACCAAGGAAGCCCGCTACGCCCACCTCCTCTCCGGCGACGTCCAGCCCCGTGGGCCGCAGTCCGCCTCGGATGCCTCCGTGCATTCTCCAGCCTCGGCCGCACCCGTTCATGCAACTCCCAACTCCACTGACTCCCCCGGTGGTGATCGCCTGGCGCGCCTCGAAGCAGACCTCGCCTCCCTCAAAAACGTACTCGCCGATCTCCAGCAGCAGTTTGCCCGCTTCCGCAAACAATTCGAATAGTCTCCACCTACTCCTCGAATCCAGCCTTCTCACCACGGAATCGAATCGTTCTAAAGTTGCCCTGCTGCGAATGTCATCTTGAGCGAAGGATCTCAACCTCGAACGCGCGGAACTTTTGGAACAGGCAGGTCCTCTTCGACGGACGCTGCGGTGGACCTGCAACCCAAGACCACATCCACCGCCGGTCTGTCGTCCGTTCCTTTCCAAACCAGTCGTTGACAAGCCAGCCTGAGCAACTGTACAGTTCAAGTAGATGAACTGGAGAGTTCATGCCAGCCCCTAAATTCAACAAAAGAGAAAACATCGTCATCTCCGCTCTTCGTGCACGCGCAAACTTCGGCAACCTCCTGCATCGCGTCGAAAAGGAAAGCCGCTCGCTCGTTATCGAAAAACGCGGCACCCCCAGGGCCATACTCCTCAGCATCAGGGACTACGTGCGGCTCGCCGCACCTGAGCCCGAGGTTCTCGATGCGCTCGGGCAAGAATCGAAGCGCCAGGGCGCCGACACTCTCACCTCGCGTCAGATTGACCAGCTCATTAAAGCAGCGCGCGCGAAAAAACCGAACCCCCGAAAAGCGAGACCAGGAAAAGGGAAGTCCTACAGCGGAAAGCACTGATGCTCCCGCTTCGCCTGGTCCTCGATACCAACATCATTGTTTCCGCGGCCCTCAAGCCGGACGGCTTGCAGCGCACCGTGCTGCTTCTTGCCCTGGCGAAACCCGCTCGCCTCTATGTCTCTTCCCCTATTCTTTCGGAGTATCGGATGGTCCTTGCGCGCCCGGAACTCCGCATCCGCAAAGGCCTTCGGCGGCAGTTCCTCCAACTCCTCCAGAACCACGTCCATCTCATCTCCCCCTCGCGCTCCCTTCAAGTCACCAGCGATCCCAGCGATAATATCTTCCTCGAGTGCGCCGAGACCGCCCGCGCCGATTACCTCATAACCGGCAACCAGCGCCATTTCCCAAAATTCTGGAAGAGCACCAAAATCATCACTTCCCGCGAACTCATCGACCTCGTCGCACCCCATCTCTTCCCGTGAAACGGTGCCGGCGCACCCCTTTCCGGTTCTCGAATCTGGCGGGTGGGCCAGCCTTTAGGGCTGTTTTCTTTCTTCTGACAACCAAGAGTGTGAAGGCAGGAAAAGCTATGTCAGCAACTACCTTTGGTCGTGAGGGTGCGCCATCCTTGCGGGTCTGTTTTATGCAAGGGTGGGTCTTTCTCTTCGCGGTTGTCCCTCCGTGTTCTCCGCGTCTCAGCGTTAGTTCTTCCTTTTCTTCATCTTAAGCCGCCATTTCCATTCGAAAGTACTGTGCAAATCTATTCGAACTAGTACCAATACATAATCATACTTGACAAGCCAACCAATCCATGCTATCCTATTTTTTGAATATCAACTGCACGATCGCCAGTTTCATCCCAAGCGCCCCCACCCCGCGCCCCTCAGGGATCAGTACTTTCAGCCCTGGCACAAACCGCGATCTTACTTTTCCGTACCTCAGTTCTCCGCATCCACCGGAGGTGTGTGCGGAGATTCTTTTCCCCTCTCTTCCTCTCGCTCTTTGTACTCTTCGCCCCAAGAGTGTTTCACAACTCTTTTGCGATCAACTGCTTCCGCACTCTTTTGCAAAACACCCGGGTGTCGTGCGTCTTTCTAATCAAAAATCCTTAAGCATCGCATCTCCCGTAACCCCTTTGTTTGTCACTCTTACACACTCCGCGCCCGTAACTCCTTTGTTTGTCACTGATAGCCCAAAAACCACGGGAGGGGGGAGGGGTCAGCCCTTCTTTCAAAAAAGCCCCACCCCAACTCCGGCGCTTCGACGTCGCGAGCCCTTGGCTCTCTTGCACGGCTTGCCCGCACAGAAAACGCTCCCGCTTTCGCGAACTCGTACCTATCGAATCTTCATCACCTCCCCATGCGCAACCACAACTCTGCATTTCACGGTATAATTTAGAGGCTTATGCTCACTGTAAATAACATCTCCATGCGCTTCGGCCCCCGGGTTCTCTTCGAGGATGTCACCACCACCTTCATGGCCGGCCGCCGCTACGCTATCGCCGGGCCCAACGGCGCCGGTAAGTCCACCTTTATGAAGATCTTGACCGGCGAGATCGATCCCACCAAGGGCTCCATCACCCGCCCAAAGAAAATGGGCGTCCTGCGCCAGGACCAGTTTGCCTTCGACGAGTTTCGTGTCATCGACACCGTTATCATGGGCAACGCCCCTCTTTGGAAGGCTTTGCAAGTGCGCGACGCGCTCTACGCCAAGCCGCACGACGAATTGACTGATGCCGACGGCATGCGCCTCGGCGAACTCGAAGGCATCGTCGGCGAAGAGGGCGGTTACACTGCGGAGTCCGACGCCGGATCGCTGCTCGATGGCTTGGGCATTGAAGCCGAGTTCCACGAGCGCAAGATGAGCGAAATCCAGGGCGGCCAAAAAGTCCGCGTGCTGCTGGCCCAGGCGCTCTTCGGCAATCCTGCTGCCTTGCTGCTGGACGAACCCACCAATAACCTGGACCTTGATTCCGTGCATTGGCTCCAGAAATATCTTTGCGAATACGAAGGCGTGCTCATCGCCATCTCCCACGACCGCCATTTTCTCAACAGCGTTTGCACCCACACCGCCGACATCGACTATGAAACTATCATCATGTACGTTGGCGGCTACGACGACATGGTCGTTGCCAAGACGCAAGTTCGCTCGCGTATCGAGGCGGACAACGCCAATCGCGAAAAGAAAATTGCGCAACTGAATGACTTTATCGCGCGCTTTTCCGCCGGTACGCGTTCGGCGCAGGCCACCTCGCGCAAAAAAGAAGTCGAGCGTTTGCAAACCACCGAACTCGCCCGCTCCAACATCCAGCGCCCCTACATCAAATTTGACATGAAGCGCAACTCGGGCCGGCACCCGCTCGAAATCCGCAGCGTGGAAAAGTCTTACGATGATCTGACAGTGATCCCGCGCTTCTCGGCGAGCGTGGTGCGCGGCGAAAAAATCGCCCTCATGGGCCGCAACGGCACGGGCAAGACCACCTTGCTGAAATCCCTGGTTCGCAACGCCCCGGGCTTCATCGATGATCGTGACAAAGATTTTCCGATCGATGGCGGGGAAGTGCGCTGGGGCCACGAAGTTGCCGTCGGCTACTTTGCGCAAGACCACGGCGATTCCATCACCAAAGGCATGACCGCCATCGAATGGCTCTGGCAGTTCGATCCCATGGCCTCGCAGCAGGAATTGCGCGGCCTGATGGGGCAGATGCTGTTCAGCGGCGACGACGCATTGAAGCCTACGCGCGCGCTTTCCGGCGGCGAGTGCGCGCGCTTGATTTTCTGCCGGCTCATGCTGCAAAAGCCGAATTTCCTGGTCCTCGACGAACCGACAAACCACCTGGACCTGGAATCCATCAACGCGCTGAACATCGCCCTGCAGCGCTACGACGGCACGGTCCTGCTGGTGACCCACGACCACGACGTAATCGACGAAGTCGCCACGCGCATCTGGCATTTCAAAGGCGGCAAAATCGAGGATTTCAAGGGGCCCTACGAAGAGTACGTCGCCTACGCCGAAGCCAAGGCCGCGGAGACTTCGCAAAAGTAGAACGTGGAAATATTTTCTCGGAACGGGTTCTTGTGCGAATGATTTTTGTAGGAAAGGTTTTCGTAGGAATGGTTTTGTCGCAAAGGTTGTCGCGGCGTCCGGTTTGCATGGAGCGTGGATTGCCGGCTGAAACGCAAACCTTGTTAATCACTGTCCAGGGACGCAAGCTGGAAGTGCAGCGCATTGCCGGCGCGAAGAGTGATGCCGCGACGCTGGTCTTCCTGCATGAAGGGCTTGGCTCGATTTCGCTCTGGCGTGATTTTCCAGCGCACGTTGTGGCACGGACGGGATGCCATGCCGTGGTGTATTCCCGGTATGGGTACGGGAACTCCGATGTTTTGCAGGAGGCGCGGAGTGTCCGCTTCATGCATGACGAAGCGCTGCAAGTCTTGCCGGAGCTACTGGAGAAGCTCGCGATTCGTGAACCGGTTCTGATTGGCCACAGCGATGGAGGTTCCATCGCCATACTTTACGCAGGAGCCGGGAATCCGGCGCGCGGTCTGGTGCTTTTGGCGCCGCATGTTTTTGTCGAAGAATTAGGTATCAGAAGCATCGCAGCTGCGAAGACGGCATTTGAGACTACTGATCTCCCGCAAAAATTAGGGCAGCATCACACGGATGCTGCGCAAACTTTTCGGGGCTGGAATGATATCTGGCTGCAGCCGGACTTTCGTGAATGGAACATCGAAGAGTATTTGCCGAAAATCACATGTCCGGTGCTGGCGATTCAGGGCTATGACGACGAATACGGCACAATGGCGCAGCTCGAGGCCATCGCGGGGAAAACCGGTGGCCCAGTGGAAACGCTGCGGCTGCGAAATTGCCGGCATTCGCCGCATCGCGATCAACCCGACGCGGCGTTGGATGCCATCTCCGAGTTTCTTTCCGCGTTGCGCTGAGCCGAACGTTCTCATAACGTAGCGGATGTCCTGCAAAAAAGTCGTCATGGGCTTGCCTCGTTAAACTCGGATACATTGCTATATCCTCTGGAAAGATTTGGCGCAAGCACTTTTGGCAAGCCCCGCGAACGTGCCTTGCGCTGCCTGTCACGCCAACAACAATTACGCGCTGCAAATTGCGCCGACGGATTCTGGCAACTCTGGCTGCCATTTGACGAAGTGGCAGCAGACGAACAATCCCGTGCACTCGCCCGACTCGAATACGGACCTGTTCGTTTATGATGTGAGCCGGGGCGGGCAGCGATTTCTGATTTTCACACAAGTGAAGCAGGCGGAGACCGAGCCCATGTCCGTGGTTCTGAACTGGCCCGCAAAGCTAAACAACTGACGCTGACAACCGGCACACGGCTCGGACCCGTCCGTGCTGTCAGAGCACTGCGCAGCAGACTCCGTCTAGTAAATGCCTTTTGTCGGGCACTTATCGGGGCGCCTCATGGATTAATGCTGCCCCTTATCACAAGTTGACCGCCACCCAGCGATTGGATTGCTCCCGAGAAGTCGCGTCGTGTTTTCCGGAGATTCGGCAGGGTCAATCCGCGATCGTGGTCGGATGACGGCATGCTCGGAACGAATCCAGGTGAGTGACGAGCCGCTCGTACAAGTCCCATCCCCGGAACCCACCGTGGCCCCGATGATTCTATTTCACTTGGCCTTACTTAGAACGGCGATAAAAAAACGGCGGTCAAAATGTCCTAAAGTGCCTCCAGAGGGCCCACAGGCGACCAACTGTTCAGTCTCACGGCATCCTTTACACTTTTGCGATATGCAAGAGGGCTGGGTGGCGGGGTAGAGCCCTCGAAAGAGGGCAGGATGGCATGGAGAACGGTGGACGTAAACGACCAGCGCGGGCGTTTTGTGGTGGCGGCCAGCAGAGGCGAGAAGAGCTTCCGGGAGCTGTGCGCGGAGTTCGATGTATCGCGGCCGACTGGGTATGAGTGGCTGCGGCGCTATCAGGCGGCGGGGATCGCGGGAGTAGTGGAGAAGAGCCGGCGTCCGCGCCAGAGTCCGACGCAGACGACGGCGGAGATCGCAGGGCGGGTGGTGGCGTTGCGGCAAGAGCGGCCGGATGGGGGAGCGCGCAAGCTGCAAGTGTTGCTGGAGGGAGAGCAGCTCACGTTGCCGGCGATTACCATACACCGGATTTTGTTGCGCCGCGGTTTAGTGCGGCCGCAGGACCGCTTGCGCACGGCGACGGAACGCTTCGAGCGTCCCGCCGCGAACCAGTTGGGGCAGATGGATTTTAAAAGCCCGCAGGGCTGGGGCGCGCCGGTCGGGCCGCTGTCGGTGGTGGATGATCACCGCCGCTATGCGATCACCCTGCATGGCACGTGGTCGACGCAAGCAGAGCCTGTAAAACAGCGGCTAGTAGCGGCTTTTGAGAGTTGCGGGGTGCCGGACGCGATGTTGATGGATCACGGGACGCCGTGGTGGAACATGAAAGCGGCAGCAGGTTGGACGTGGCTGACGGTGTGGATCGCGCGCCAGGGGATCCATCTGCACTTCAGCGGGTATCGCCATCCGTAGACGCAAGGAAAAGTGGAACATTTTCACGGATCGCTGCAAGCGGCGATGCAGCGGCGCGGAATACCAGCGAGTGGAGAGCGGCAGTTGTGGCTCGATCATTTTCGTGAGGAATACAATCAGGTGCGACAGCACGAAGCGCTGGCTATGAAAACGCCGGCAGCGGTGTGGAGCAGAAGTGCGCGGCAGTACGTGGCGCAACCCCGCGCGTGGGCATACGAAATGGGAGCCGAAGTGTACTGGCTATCGGTGCAGGGCCGGTGCATTGCCTTGCCTTGGGTTCGTGTCGAATGGCGAAACTTCTTGCGCTGTCCTTCCAATTGTTGTATTTATAAGAGAATTACGACTCAGTCCGCGGTATAGACTACACTGGGGGCGTGGAAAAAAGAGCGCAACAGCGCTGGGCGGGACTTTACGTGCGCCAAGTCCGCCAGCACGCGCATGCGCAGCGATTCGTTTTTCCGCAGCGGCTTCTTGCTGACGCCC
>JAYVMO010000222.1:0-2646 GCA_043758915.1 Acidobacteriota bacterium
CTTATGTGCCGCTGACCGTGAAAGACGTTGCCGATACCAGCGACGTTGATGCGCACAGCGTGACCATGGGAATGGTTAAGGAAGCGGGCGAATGGAAATTATTATCGCTGGGTTTGCTGCTTCTGGATTTACCTTCACTCGAAGCGGAATGGGATCGTGCGGAAATTAAGTCCAACGAGGCGGCAGCGCTGGAATCCATGAAAAAACTGGCGGCGGCAATCGAAAGCTATAGGGTCACCTACACGCGGCTGCCGGATAGCCTCACGGTGCTCGGGCCGGTATCCAAAAGCACCGCAAATAGTAAAGCGACCAGCGAGCGGGCGGGCTTGCTCGATGCTGCTCTCGCCGATGGCCGCAAAGAGGGCTACGTATTTCGTTACGTGGTGGCTGGCGGCAATAACGTCGGCGCACCCGCAAAGTACGAATTGGCAGCAATGCCCTCGGAGTACGGACGAGCGGGAACCCTCTCCTATTTCCGCGATGCGGAGGGAAACTTGCACGCTGGCGACCACAATGGAGGGGTCGGCAACTCCGCCGATCCGGTCATTAAGTAACTCCCACGAAAATCCCTGGCATTTACCATCCCGAGGGCTATCGCATTGGCGCTTTCGCTTTATGGCGTGTGAAAACACGTGCAACTACCCGTGGTGAGAGTGAGAATTAGAAAGGGATCATGCACGTTCCAGCCGGGCACAGCCTTGCTGGTGACGCCTTCTCTGTGCGGCCGAGTGGTACTTTCGTGCGCGAACGGAGAAGCGAATGCCTCAGACGGCAGGAAAAGAGCGGCGTGGATTTCCGCGATTCCCATTAGTGCTGGCCGCGGAAATGGTGGAGTTGCCAAATGGCTCTCCGGTGCTGGCGCGGACATCGGACGTCAGCTCCTCCGGCTGTTACATCGACACGATAAACCCGCTGCGCATGGGCGCACTGCTTCGACTGCGCTTGACCCATCACAATGAAATTTTTGAAGTGAAGTGCCGGGTCGTGTACGTAAGCCCGCGGCTGGGAATGGGTTTGCGATTTCAGGAAATGGGCAACGAGCAACGCGAGCGATTGAACAGCTGGCTGCTGGAACGCAAAGAACACTGAGCGCTGACGTTGGAGACAGCAGCGAAGTGCGCTACTATTTCCGTTTCCGAATGCACTCTTTCTCAGACGAATGACAACCTGCTTCAATCGAATGTTTCTTGCGCTGCTGCTGTGTGTTTGCGTAGCGGCGATCGCGCCGGTGGGGCACGCGCAGGAAGTGCAATCGGGATTCGGCCCGCTGCCGGTGTTTGAGTTTCACAGCGGGTTCTGGATGAATCTGCATCATTTTTTGTACTTTCAAGCGCGCGCCCTCGATGCGGTAAAGAATCCTGCCAGAGTGACGCGCACAGATGGTCCCGCCCTGAAACGCGGCTCCAATGTCCAGGTGCTGCTCTCTCCGCTGGAGCAAAAAAACTGGAACGATGCGCTGGCTTTTTACTCCACTGAATATTCCCACAAGGATATGCAGGTTAACCTCGATTTGATCCTGCTGAAGAATCAACTCGGCGAATTTGAAGATTGCGATGAACTAACCGGAAAAAAGAAACGCGCTTGCGACGCCGGGCTGCCGGGGAAAATCGGGCCGCTACTGGAATCCGTAGCGCCCATTTACCGCGCGCACTGGTGGGCCGATCACGATCGCGCGAATCGGCGCTGGGTGGCTCGCGCGGCGCCGCTGGTTCGCGAACAGGGCGTGGGATTGTCCGAGCGTCTGGCGGATGTTTACCAGACAAAATGGCCGAAAGAGAAAATTCGCGTGGAAGTGGTGGCGCTGGCCAATGCCAGCGGAGCGTACACCACTCTCGATCCCTTGCGGGTAACGATTGCCAGCACCGACCCGCGCAACCAGGGCTCCGCGGCCCTGGAAATATTGTTTCATGAAGCATCGCACGGCATTGCCGAACCGGTGGAAGAAGCCATCAGCCGGGAATGCAAGCAGCGAGACAAAGCGATACCGCGCGATTTGTGGCATGCCTTGATCGTGTACACGACCGCTGAAGTGCTTCGACCCGTGATACAAGAACCGGGGGAGAATGCCGCAGGGGATCTGCCGTCACTTCCAAAACTAAAACCGGACAGCGTGCCATATGTTTTACAAGAGACGCTGTCGCAGCGGGGCTGGGAGCAATTTCACCTGATGCTGGTTTTGTACTGGCAGCCGTATCTGGAAGGAAAAGTTTCCTTCGAGAATGCCATCGCCCATCTGGTGTCCGCACTTTGATTTTTCCAGTGGCCAGATCTTTACGCGTCAGTGAAGACTTTTTTGTAACATGATCGTGCTTTCTTCCTGACCCGGCGGGCTGTACCAGACGGACTTCCCATCCTCCGTAACGGATAGCCAAAAAGAATCGCGTTCCAAAACTTTGATTCCGCGCGCAGAAAAGCCGGCTGAGCAGATGCAAGGAACGGGGAGCAGCGGGACGTTCGAACTCGCGCTTACTTTCTGACCGCAATAGTTGACGCAGAGTACTTTACAATACAGAGCGGATAAGCTATCGTGGGGCCTCGTTAGTTTTTATAAGGAGGCCCCATCCCTTATGGCCACCAACACAAATACTCCTCAAGGTGCCACGAATCTCCAGCCTGGAGCTCTGCGCGGGGCTTTTGCTGACGCCC
>JAYVMO010000223.1:0-2430 GCA_043758915.1 Acidobacteriota bacterium
CCAGCGCATCTGCTGGGGAATCTATGGAGCCAAGAGTGGAACAACGTGTATTCGCTGATGGATTCGCCAAAGCCGGCGCAGAGCTACGACCTGACGAAGATCCTGCAAGAGCGAAAGACGGATGCGCGGGGAATGGTGAAATACGGCGAAGGGTTCTTCACTTCGCTGGGATTCGCGCCGCTGCCCAAGACATTCTGGGAGCGGTCGCTCTTCACCAAGCCGGCGGATCGCGACGTGGTTTGCCATGCGAGCGCGTGGGACGTGGATTCGAAAGATGATTTGCGGATCAAGATGTGCATCCAAATTAACGAAGAGGATTTCCGCACGATCCATCACGAGCTGGGACACAATTTTTACCAGCGGGCATACAACACGCAGCCGCCGCTCTTTCAGAACAGCGCGAACGACGGATTCCATGAGGCGGTGGGGGATACGATTGCCCTGTCGGTGACGCCGGAGTATTTGAAGCAGATTGGGCTGATCGATACGGTGCCGCCGGCTTCGGGAGACATCGATTACCTGCTGCAGAAGGCACTGGATAAGGTGGCGTTTCTGCCGTTCGGGCTGTTGGTGGACAAATGGCGGTGGGAAGTTTTTTCCGGGCAGGTGAAGCCGGAGGAGTACAACAAGGCTTGGTGGGAACTGCGGCGCGCGTATCAGGGCATTGCGCCGCCAGTGGAGCGGACGGAAGCGGATTTCGATCCGGGCGCGAAATATCACGTAGCCGGAAATGTGCCGTACGCGAGATATTTTCTGGCGGCGATTTTGCAATTTCAGTTTCAGAGGGCGCTTTGCAAGGAGGCAGGTTATAGCGGGCCGCTGCATCGGTGCTCGATTTACGGGAACAAGGCGGCGGGAGAGAAGCTGAACAAGATGCTGTCGCTGGGGTTGAGTAAGCCGTGGCCGGAAGCGCTGGAGACGCTTTCGGGAGAGAAACAGGTGGATGCTACGGCGCTGACGGATTATTTTGCGCCGCTGAAGACGTGGCTGGACGAGCAGAACAAGGCCAAGCATTACCCGGTAGGATGGTAAAACCCGCGAGGCACGGCTAAAACGGTCAAGGAACGGAGCAAGGGGCGCAGCGGCGCGGCGCCAGGGCGGGGAGTTCGTGTAAAATAGCCCTATAAGTAGAACTTTGGCTGGTTATAGATAAAACGCATAGGCAACCGGAGAGACCGTGGACTTTTCATATACCGAGGAACAGCAGCAGCTTCGCCGCAGCGTGCGCGCGTTTGCGGAAGGCGAAATTGCGCCGCACGTGATGGAGTGGGATGAGGCATCGCACTTCCCGATGGAAATTATGCCGAAGCTGGCGGAGATGGGGCTGCTGGGGGTTATTTTTCCGGAAGAGTATGGCGGGGCGGGGCTGGGTTACATCGAATACGCGACGGTGATCGAGGAGTTGGCGCGGGTGGATGGCTCCGTGGGACTGATCGTGGCGGCGCACAATTCGCTGTGCAGCAATCACATTTTCAAGTTTGGGAATGAAGCGCAGAAGAAGAAGTTTCTTGTGCCGCTGGCTTCCGGGAAGGCCATCGGGGCATGGTCGCTGACGGAGCCAGAGGCGGGTTCGGATGCGGGAGGCACGCGGACTACGGCCACGCGTGATGGAAAGTATTGGGTGCTGAACGGGGCGAAGACGTTTACCACGAATGGGCACTACGCGGATTTCTGCGTGGCCATGGCGGTGACGGACAAGTCCAAGGGATCGCACGGGATCAGCGCGTTCGTATTGGAAAAGGGGATGGCGGGATTCAAGCCGGGCAAGAAAGAAAACAAACTAGGGATGCGCGCGAGCGACACGTCCGAAGTGATTTTCAGCGACTGCCGCGTGCCGCAGGAAAACTTACTGGGGCCGGAAGGGGAAGGATTCACGGGCAGCTTGAAGATTCTGGATGGCGGGCGGATTTCGATTGCGGCGCTGGCGCTGGGGATGGCGCAAGGTGCGCTGGAAGCGGCGACTAAATACGCCAAGCAACGAAAACAGTTTGGACAGGCCATCAGCGAATTTCAATCGGTGCAGTTCAAGCTGGCGGACATGGCCACGGAAGTGGAAGCGGCGCGGCTGCTGGTGTATCAAGCGGCGTGGCTGGCGGACAAGAAAGATGTGCGGTTCACACGGGAATCGAGCATGGCGAAACTGTTTGCCAGCGAAGTGGCGGTGCGGGTGGCGAACGAGTGCGTGCAGATTCACGGCGGGTACGGGTTCATTAAGGATTACCCGGCGGAGAAGTATTACCGCGACGTGAAGCTGTGTACGATTGGCGAAGGGACCAGCGAGATACAGAAGTTGGTGATTGCGCGGCAGCTCCTGGGCAAGAAATAATAGGGAAATGCAGCAAGCCTCCTCGAGAACACTCCAGGAAAACGATGACTCTGCCCGTTGAGAGCTGGGCGGAACAAGTGTGCGCGGGCGAAGTGCGCGCGATC
>JAYVMO010000224.1:0-1831 GCA_043758915.1 Acidobacteriota bacterium
GCAGCAGCAAGTTGCGCGCGAGCGCATTCGCATGTTGCCTTGGGCGCTGGATCCGCAGTTCGAGGCGCTACTCGCCACGGTGTCGAAGACTGGCGTGCCGGAAAATTTTCCCGCTGGCCGCGTCATCCTCACGGTCGGCCGCTGGATCTCCACGGAACGCTACAAGGGCATGGACACGCTCATCACCGCACTACCGCGCCTGCTCGCGCACAGGTCCGACGTGCAACTCGTGGCCGTGGGCGAGGGCGATGACCGTGGATGGTTGGAAGACCTGGCAGACAAGAACGGAGTGCGGCGCCACGTCCATTTTCTCAGCGGCCTCAGTTACCCGGAGCTGGCGGCGTGTTACTCGGCTTGCGAGATCTTTGCATTGCCGAGCCGTGGCGAAGGATTCGGCCTCGTGTATCTCGAAGCCATGGCGTGCGGCAAGCCGGTGATCGGCGGCGCGCATGGCGGCGCTCCGGAAATAATTCAGGACGGAGTCACGGGTTACCTTGTGCCGCATGGCGATGCCATGCATCTCGCCACGTCCATCGAAACGCTTCTTCGCGACCCGCAGCTGGCGCGCGAAATGGGCGCGCGCGGGCGGCAGCGCGTCGAGAATGAATTCCGATTCAATGTGTTTGCCAAATCGCTGAAGAAAATTCTGCGCGAACAATGCGAATCCTGAACGTCACGCAGACCTACGCGCCATTTCACGAGTTCGGCGGCCCTCCGGTAAAAATTCGCGCGCTCTCGGAGGGCCTTGCGCGCCTTGGGCATCCAGTTACGGTGCTAACCGCGGACTGGGGACTGGAATCACGCTTGCCCGCCGAATCGCGGGCTGCCGAGCGCTCGCCCTTCGGATGGCGGCAAGAGGTCCACGGGGTACAGGCCATCTATCTGCCTACTTGGTTTCGCTATCGCGCGTTGAGCTGGAATCCCGCGGTGAAGCGCTACTGCCGCGCGCGTCTTCAGAACTTCGACGTGGTGCATATTTTCGGCCTGTACGATCTTCTCGGTCCGGCGGTGGCAGATGTCTGCCGTGCGCGGAATCTTCCTTATGTCGTCGAGCCCATCGGCATGTTCGTTCCCATCGTGCGCAACCTCTGGATGAAGCGGATGTACCACGCGTTGTTCGGCCAGCGGCTGCTGGCGGATGCGCGCGCGGTCATCGCCACGTCGGAGCAGGAGGCCGCGGAACTCACCGAAGGTGGCGTAGCGCGCGAAAAGATCGTCCTGCGGCGCAACGGAGTGGAATGGCCGGCGGAATGGCCGGAGCGCGGCGCCTTTCGGAAAGTCCGTGGGATCCCGCCTGAGGCGAAACTCGTGTTGTTCCTGGGACGGTTATCCACGAAAAAAAGTCCGGACTTGCTACTGCGAGCGTTTTCTTCGCTTCCAGAGCGGCTCGCGGAGAGGCCATTGCTCCTTGCGTTTGCAGGTCCAGACGAAGGTGGTATGAGAGCGCGACTCGAACAGTTGGCCGCGCAACTTGGCACAAGCTCCCGGGTTCAATTTACCGGGCCGCTCTTCGGCGAGGCCAAGTGGGCCGCGTACCGGGATGCGGATGTATTCGTGCTGCCGTCGCAGAACGAAAACTTCGGCAACGCGGCGGCGGAAGCCGCCGCCGCGGGCACGCCGGTGATTGTGACGGATCGCTGCGGTATCGCGCCGGTCTTTAGCGAAGGGGCTGGGGTGGTTGTCCCGCACGATGCCGTGGCTCTGGCCGCTGCTTTACGGCGCGTGCTGAGCGATGCGGAACTGCACGCGCGGCTCGCGGCGAGCGCTGCTGCGGTCACTTCGCGGCTCGGCTGGGAAGAGCCCGTCCGCGAAATGGAATCGTTGTATGCAA
>JAYVMO010000225.1:0-5760 GCA_043758915.1 Acidobacteriota bacterium
GTGGTGCGCGGCTTTGGCTTCGGTCTTGCCGGCAGCGCCGCTTACATCGTTGCCCGCAAGGGCAAGGAAGTCGAACTGCCTTCGCAAACCGGCATGCTCGTCCGCATGGACAATACCATCACCGTTCCGACCACCACTGCCAGCAACAACGGCTACACCGGCAGCCGCTAACGCCTTCTTAAACCACGGATGCGCCTCGAGTGCAACCTTCTCTCTTTCCACTCGAGGCGCTTCGCCATGCAACTCCGCTATCGCACGGATTCACTTCGGTTTGGCGCATGGGGCTCCTCGCCCCGTGCGCTTTTCTCTCTTCTTTGTGAACTTCGTGCCTCTGCGTTTCAATTAACTCTTTTCCTCCGCGTTCTCTGCGCCTTTTGTGAACTCCGCGTTTCAAATCTCTCCCAGTTTTCTCCGTGTCCTCTGTGTCCTCCGCGAACTCTGTGTTAGATGTTTTTCTTCCTTCTTCAGTCCCACGACTTTGCCCTTTGGACCCACCGCCCATGCATTCCCGGCGCTGACAAACGCAATCACATTGAAATCTCCATCATTCTCTCGCACCCAGCCCTTGCCTGCTTCCTTGAGGAATATCCCTGCGCTTCCTGCGGCCAATATCCGTTCACCGCTCGCGGATTCGGCACCTCGTACTTCCGGAACGTAAGTGACGGACGAGAGGTAGACCCCGGCCGGACTCGTAGTCTCCACCGCGCGCCAGGTTTTTCCGCCATCGCTCGTAAACAGCACGTTGGGCATCGCCGAGGAATCCGCGTGCGCGTAGTCGCCGCCTACCGCCACGCCGTTCCGACCATCACGAAACGCGATCGAAAAGACTCCCGAGCTTGCATTCGGCGGATGCATCGGCGTTTTCGTCGCCGTCCAGGAATGTCCGCCGTCGCTCGAACGGAAAACGCGCGCCACGCCCGCCCCGCCCGTCCCAAACCACACGTTTCTCTCGCCTTGCACCGCCAGGCAGGAATTGCTCGCTGCGAACGCGCCCTCATTCGGCAGCGCCGGCGGGATTTTTTCGGGAGCTATGCGCTTCCACGTCTTTCCTCCATCCGCCGTGACGAAAAGCACAAATCGTCCATTGACCGGATCGCTCACCACGATGCCATGTTCCCGGTCCCAAAACGCAATCGCATCGAAAAATACTCCCGGCGTTTTTTCCTCCAGCACCAGCGACCAATGCAGCCCGCCGTCGCTCGTCCGGTAAATCCGCGCCAATCCCTCCTCCGCCTTCCCCGAACTCATCGCCACGGCAGTATTCGCATCGAACGCCCGAATCCCCCGGAAATCCAGTTTCTCTGCGCCGGCCACCCTGCGCACTTCCCAGGTTTCGCCCCCATCGATGGTCCGCAGCACCGTCCCGTTCGTGCCGCTGGCCCAGACGACCTTTGCGTCCACCGGGCTCAACCCGCGCAAGCTCGCCGTCGTCGGCACCTGCACCGGTGCAGTTTGCCACTGTGCCGCCGCCCCAGCAGCAATCAGTAGAAAAGAAAAGAGAAGTTTCGTCGCCATGAGCCGCATTACACCACAGATTCCTCAAGCATGCCTATCCGCCTCCCCCTGCCTCAAGTCGTGCAACAAACTTGCCGGGAGAGTGGGGAGCGGCAAGCTCCTTCGACACCCCGGCTTGTTTCCGTAACCGCCGGTCCTTCGTACTCCTTCGTCGTGCGCCGCGTTCCCGTCAGGGGCGGGTAACGCGGCGCTTCAGGGGGTTCTGGCAGGTTGGTAGCAGGTTCGCTGGGGAACTACAGTTGGCAGGAACCGTATCGCGGCGCACCGGGCGTCTTTTTCCCCGCACGCGGTTTCCGCGAAATCTCTCCCGAATTCAGCTTACTGATTCACGATTTCTCTGAGCTTCGTCAACTGGCCTCGGTCTCGGTATTCCCTAGCTTTTAGAGGGCTCTCCATCCCCACTTCGACCGAAGCGAACTGCTATCAAATAACGCGCCCTCTAACTGCAGGCCGCATGCCAATCGCAGCATCCCGCAATCCCCTGCGTTTCAATCATTTGGCGGAAGAGAAAAAAACTGGACTTGCCTCATCGCGGGAAACTGTACCCCGGCGGAACACCGCTGTCCTGTCCATGGACTTCAACCGCGAATCACAGGAGAGAAAGTACCGGCGTCAAGGAACGCCCACGGAGACCGCGTAGTTGGGCGCTCTCCCTCAGCCATTGCCCTGGTGTTGGAAATCATGCACTTACGACGGGAAAATGCTCTCCGCTACTGCCGCCGCTGTCGCTTCATCTGGCCACCGTTATTTCACACCGCCGCTGCCGCTTCAGGCCGCCGCGCCCCCGGATTTTTCCTGCCTGCTACCTTCGTACCCATCGCGCTTCAGATAGCGGTACAAACTCGTCCGCCCAATCCCCAGGATCTGCGCTGCCCGCAACCGGTTGCCCTGGCACATGTCCAGCACCCGCTGAATATGCACCTTGCGTACCTCTTCGAGCGATAACGGCCGCCAATCCTCGCCATCGGAATCCCGGCGCCCGCGATGCTGCAATTGTTCCGGAAGGTCGTCCAGGTCGATGAAATCTCCCGCCGCCGTGATGGCCGCGCTGGAAATCACATTTTCCAGTTCCCGCACATTCCCCGGCCATGCGTGCTGCAACAGTGTGGTCTGCGCCCGCCGCGTCAGCCCCGAAAAATTCTTGCCGTAAGCATCGTTGTATTTTTTCAGAAGAAACTGCACCAGCAGCGGAATATCCTCCAGCCGTTCCGCCAGCGACGGAATGCGGATTTGGATCGAGCTCAGCCGGTAGAATAGGTCTTCCCGGAATTGTCCCGCCAGCACTCCCGCGCGCAAATCCCGGTTAGTGGCTGCGATCAGCCGCACGTTCACCTGTTTCACTTCGGGCGATCCCACCCGCTGGATCTCCCGGTTCTGGATCACCCGCAGCAGCTTGGCTTGCATGGCCAGCGAGGTCTCGCCCACCTCGTCCAGAAACACCGTCCCCCCATTGGCGTATTCGAACAGCCCCGGCCGCGTATCCGTCGCGCCCGTAAACGCTCCCCGCACATGTCCGAAAAGCTGGCTCTCCAGCAGCGTGTCCACCATCGCCGAACAGTTACACACCGCCAGCCGCTGCTGGCTCACCGGACTGATCTGGTGGATGGCCCGCGCCACCAGTTCTTTTCCCGAACCCGTTGGCCCCACCAGCAGCACGTTCGTGTAATGCCGCGCCACTTTCCTCGCCAAATCGAATAGGTCCAGCATCACCGGGCTTTTTCCGATGATCCCGTGAAATTCCAGATCCTTCAGCAGTTGCTCTTCCAGCGCACGTACCCGCTGGCGCTGATCGTACAGCGCTGCTACCTCGTCCAGCGTGCGCTTCAGCCTCAACCGGTCGATGGGTTTTGGCAGGAAATCCGTCGCCCCGCGCCGGATGGCCTCCAGCGCCGAGTCCAGCGTGTAATCTCCCGTCATGACGATCACATGCACTCCGGGATCGGCCCGCAGCGCGCGGTCCAGAAACTCGTACCCATCCATCCCCGGCATGTGTACGTCCGCCAGCACCAGCCGACAGCGCCCCGCGCGCACCAGCCTCAGCGCTTCCTCAGGCTCCGCCGTCGGCATCGGCTCATAGCCCATGTCCGCGATCTGTGCCGCGAGCATCTCCAATTGCCCCGGATCGTCGTCCAGAATGCACGGTTTCAGCGACGTTCTGGGCGTCGCAATCGCTACCGTCTTGGAATACCCATGCGCCACTCTGCCCCTACTCGCAAAGTTGCCGCCACTTCCTCACCTTTTTCTCTTATTTTCAGCGCGCCATCTTTTTCCCGCAGGAGAATCCCTGCTCGCAAGATACTTCCTTGAGAATCAGCGCCTTACCACCCCATCCCGCTAGGCAAGCAGAGCCTCCCCTCTCCGGGATCTCCTCTCCATTCTCGCTATTCAACGCTTCTACTCTCTCCATTTCGGACCACTGTTCCATTTCGGTGCTCCACCCGTTCCGTTCTCCTCCACTCGCGGCTGCGCTTGTCTCAGCATAAAGTGATGTCTGCCATCCGGTGTGGGTTCCGCGCATTTCGCCTCATACGCCACCGCCAGCGAGCGCTCCTCTGATGCGGGTTGCAGTAAGCGCACAAAAATCATCGCGCCCTCATCCAGCGTGTGCCTCAGGAGGACGTGTTTGCCTGTCTCCTCATTCCATTCCAGTTCGGACTTCTCCACAAAAAAGTCTTGCGTGGTGTCCCATCCGGAGACTTCCACGCGGTACACACTGGTGATGGGATAGCGGGCAGACAGCACCATCGACAACCTCCGCAGCGGAGAACTGCAGAACAAGGGCCATCTAGGTCTTGCGCATCTATTTGAAAAAAAGACAGTTAGCAGGGTCGTCCGGAAGGAGTGCTGTCCGCAGGCGAGACAGCCCGGGGGGAAGTGTGCGGGTTTGAACCAAAACAGGAGAGCCCAGAAAGGGCTCTCCGGGCCTCAGAACCCGGCAGGGAGCAGGTTGTGGGCGGCCAACTGCTCGATATAGCCGTAAACATAGCGGAAAAACATGATCGCCACCAGCAGGCCGAGCATCGCATAGCTGTTTCCGCGCAGCCAATCCAGGTACCGCTGCGCGCGGGTTTCGCTCATGAACACCATGATGCCCGTGCTGCCATCCAGCGGCGGAACGGGAATCAGATTGAACGTTCCCAGCAGCAGGTTCAGCGAGAAGAAAATCAGCAGGATCACCGTCGGGAGGTCGCGCCGCCCCGTGTCCGGGTCCGTGTGCAGCCACCCGAAGTAAGTTCCCGCATGCAAACCGATCACCGCCAGCAGCATCAGCGTGAAGTTCGCCGCCGGTCCGGCCAGCGCCATCCACGCCGAGCGCCGGGGGTGCCGCCGCTCCCACAGGGGATCGAACGGCGCGCTGGCCCAGCCGATCATCGATCGGCTTACCAGGAACGAAAGGATGGGGATCAGGATCATTCCCCATGGCTCGCGGCGCATATGCGGAACCGGGTTCAGCGAAACCTGTCCGCCGAGGGCCGCCGTGTCGTCTCCGCCCATCTTGGCGACCAAAGCGTGCGCCGCTTCGTGACACGTGGTCGAAAAAAGGAACGCGACGTACCACAGAAAGCCAAAGGCCAAAAGTTCGGGTGTCAGGTCCGGCATCGAGCAAGCAGACTAGAGCTTTCGTAAGGGCTTTGCAAGCGCAGCACAGGGAATACTCAGATGTTGACCAGGGCGATGGCCACGGCTGCCAGATGAAAGAATAACTGGGAGGAGGTCATTCGATGGCTGAAGAGAGCCGCCGCCGGGCCTCTTCGAAGGAAACCGCCTTAATGCCAGCATCGAGATCTTCCATGCGGCGGGTTATCTCCTGGTCCCAGGCGGCTTCGACGGATGGATCTTCCGTGGTATCCAGACTCTTGAGGAGAGCACCGGCAAGATCAGCCCGCTCGGCCACCGGCAGAGTCAGTGCCTTCTTTAGGAGTTCCCTGGCTTCTCGGCTCATGAAACTCATGGTATTTCGAAAGCGTGCAGGGGAGGGGGTTGTCAAAGAGCAGGCAATTGTCATTCCGGGCGAAGCGAGGAATCTGCTTTTTCCAAACTGCTGCGAAAACACAAATTCCTTGGGCCAACCTGGCCCCCGTTCGGCCCTCGGAAAGATAGGAATAATGGTTTTTCACCAGCCTGTTAAGGAATCTCTGAAGAACGCATGTTTTTTGGCGCGAACTATTTTTCTTTTAATTTTTGCGCGGGCGACAGATTGTTTCCTGCTTCTTGCGCTTGTTGGCGCGATGTTCCCGCGGCGTT
>JAYVMO010000226.1:0-5572 GCA_043758915.1 Acidobacteriota bacterium
GCGCAACAGTTCCTCGTTCACGCGCTCCGTCAGCAGGCACACCAGACCCTCTTTATCCTTCACGCGCTGTACTAATTCTTCCCGCGAAGGACGTTCCGCCTTCGTCCAATAGTCAACGTCGCAGCTCGCCTGCAGAATCAGCCTCGCCTCTTCGAATAAGCCGTGCGTTGCCAGCACTTTCGGTCGTGCCATCTTCACCCTCGCCGCGATTCCTGGAAAAATACACTAACACAGGGCCAACCGCTTGGCAGGCCGGATGTTCTCCGCAAGCAAACCGCCGAATCTCGCTGGTATTTTCCGGTGGTCGGGTCTATCGCCAATGGATGTTTGCACCCCCGCTCTTCACTGCTCCCCGATCGGAACGCGGCCATCAACCGCTCTTTTCCGGCTTGAACATCCCGCCTGCGACTCTCGTAACAAAACGCCGCGGCACGAGCCGCTGCCCGTGCGCGCCCAGATAATTTCCCAGCCCCGAAATCACGTAACTTTTGCCCGCGGCCAGCGCCCGCAATCCCGTGCGCGCCACTTTCTCCGCCGTCTCGGCCTTGCGCTGAAATTGTTCTTGCCCCGCCACCGCGTGAAACTCCGATTCCGTTGACCCTGGACAGAGCGCGCACACGCGAATCCCGTGCGGCTTCATCTCTTCCGCCAAGCCCTCCGCAAACAGCAAATCAAACGCTTTCGTCGCCGCATACGTGGAAATATACGGAACGCCTTGAAACGACGCCGTGGACGCCAGGATCAGAATGTCGCCCCGCTTGCGCTCGACCATCACGGGCAAATAAAGCCGCGTCAAATGCACCACCGCGCTGCAATTCACTTGCACCATGTCCAGCAGCCGCTGCGCCGGAACCTCCGTGAGCTCCCCGAACTGCCCAAATCCGGCGTTGTTCACCAGCAAATCGATAGCCATTCCTTTTTTCTGCGTGAACGCAAATATCTCTTCTGGCGCGCTCGCTTCCGCCAGATCGGCCACCAACACTTCCGTCTTTACCTTATGCTTCGTGCGCAACGCGTTCGCCAACTCTTCCAGCCGCTCCCGCCGCCGTGCCGTCAGCACCACATGCGTTCCACCCGCCGCGAGCTCCTCCGCCAGCGCTTTCCCGATCCCCGCGCTCGCTCCGGTCACCAGCGCCCATTTATCACGCCACACTGCCGTCATAGTTTCTCCTAATCGCGACAAACTAAGTCCGAGTTCTACGGCGATTGCAAAAACACCCCAGACTTAGTTGCCTTTGGGCTTAGTTCACTTTATGTACGATTGTCAACCGATGCGAGAATAAATTTCTGGCGGAGAGGGTGGGATTCGAACCCACGGTACGGTTTCCCGTACGCTCGCTTTCGAGGCGAGTACTTTCAACCGCTCAGTCACCTCTCCGCCGCGGTCGCTACCTTCATCCTAGCAAACCCGTCCTTCCCTCAGCAATCCACCACCCGTAACACCCGGCGCACAGCAACGGCTAGACCGAATGCCTCAAGGCGACTTTTGCCGTGAAGTTTGCAGTGCGGAAGCTTGCTCCCGCATGGCTCAAACTCACATTCCGGTGCGTATCACGCTCTCCTGTTCGACGAATTTGTGCTGCAGGGCCTGGGCGGAAGCCGCCGCACTCCGAGAGCTACCCTTCCATTTCTCGTATTTCTGGGACAGGACACTACCGCCGCGCCGCAAAAAACGCCTGCAAAATCCCTGACGCTTCTTCCGCCAGCACCCCCGCCGTCACGTCCACCTGATGATTGAGACGCGCATTCGAAAGAATCTCGAAGCACGAGCGCACCGCCCCGCCCTTCGGATCATCGGCACCGTAAACCAGCCGCGGAACACGCGCCTGAATCATCGCCCCCGCGCACATGCTGCAAGGCTCGATCGTCACGTAGAGCACCGTGCCCGCCAGCCGGTAGTTCCCCCTGATCCGCGCCGCTTCCCGCAGCACCACCATCTCCGCGTGCGCCGTCGGATCCACATCGCGTATCGTGCGGTTGCCGGAGCGCGCCACAATCTTCCCGTCGCACACCAAAACCGCCCCGATGGGTACCTCGCCGGCAGCCGCGGCCGCGCGCGCCTCCGCAATCGCCTCCCGCATGAATTGCTCGTCCGTGTGCATCCTGCGCGTGAGAATAACATGCGCGCAGCGAAGGAGAACTCTTGATCAACAGGCAAATCGGAAACCGTCCCCCACCCATATCTGGCCTCGCTTGACAATCGTGAACCAGGGAAACAAACTACAGCGCATGCAGAATTTATCGAGGCAATTGTCAGCGATTAAGTTTTTGGGGTGGCCTGGCTACATCTTCCGCACGCACCACTCAGAAGACATCGCAACAAAGGATCTAGAGCCAGACTCGGCCCCAGCTCACTTCATTCACTAAAGACACCGGCATGGAACTTCGCAAAGATCCCATCACACAAAGCTGGGTCATCCTAGGCAGCCGCGATGTTGTCGCCGCTGCCGCAGGCGAGTGTCCCTTTGACCCCGGCACCATCGAAAAAGTAACCCCGATTCTAAGCTGGCCCACCGAAGGCGCTTGGCAGGTCCGCGTCCTGCCTCATCTCGATCCTCTCTACCGCATCGAAGGCGAGCCCGGACGCCTGGCGGAAGGCATCTACGACAAGATGGGCGCCATCGGGGCCCACGAGATTATCGTGGAAACGCAACAACACGAAAAGAAACTCGCCTACTTGAGCGATGAAGAAATCGAGCGCGTTCTCTGGGTTTGGGCCGCCCGAATCATCGACTTGAAGAAAGATCCCCGCTTCAAATACGTGAGCGTCTTCAAGAACCAGGGCGCCATGGCCGGAGAAGAATGGCCCCACGCTCATTCCCAGGTGACCGCCACCATTTTCGTGCCGCGCCGCATCAAATACGAGCTCCACGCTGCGCACGAGTGGTTCAAGGAGAAAGAACGCTGCATCTTCTGCGACACCGTCCGCCAGGAAGAAAAACAAGGCCAGCGCATCGTGGACGTGCAGGGCGATTATTACGCTTTGTGTCCCTATGCTTCGCGCGTGCCCTATGAGATTTGGGTGCTGCACCGCCGCCACAATCACATTTTCGAACAGCCGCGGCCCGGAGCAAACCGCCGCCAGCTCGCCGCGCTCCTCGGGCGTGTGTTGCGTCGGCTCGAGAAAGTGGCGCCCGCGTTTCATCTGGTGGTGCACACTGCGCCGAACACCAAAAACAAAAAGGGTGAGCTGGCAGGCTACTGGAAAACTCTCGCGGATGATTTTCACTGGCACATCGAAATTCTGCCCATCCTTCCCAAGCGCTCCAAGTCCTACAGTTTCAAAGAGGTCTACATGAATCCGGAGCTGCCGGAAAAAGCCGCCGAGCTGTTGCGGTCCTTGGATTCGAACTCATGAAGTCGCGCCTTTTTCGGCAATTCCCGCGCACCCAACGTGGTGGAATCCTCGTCAACCTCATCGTCTTGCTGTTTTTTGCTCTGTTTTGCTTCGTGGTCTATCTTGCGCGTCATCCCTTGATGCGTTGGGCCGCGGAATCGTGGATCGTCGAGGATCCCATCCAGCATGCCAGCGCCATCATCGTTCTCAGTGACGATAATTTCTACGCCGACCGCGCCACTCGGGCCGCGGAGCTGTTCCGCGACGGAAATGCCCCTCTCGTCGTTGCCAGCGGGCGCCGTCTGCGGCCCGGCGCCGGCATCGCGGAGTTGATGGAACACGATTTGATCGAGCGCGGCGTGCCGAAAGACAAAATCATTCGCTTTCCCCATGACGCGGACAATACCAAAGAAGAAGCGGAAGCTCTGGCGCAGCTTGCGAAGGATCGCCAATGGCACAGCGTGCTCGTCGTCACTTCCAACTATCACACCCGCCGCGCTCGCTATATCTTTCGCCATGTTTTTCCACCGGACATCGAGGTCCGCGTCGCCAGCGCTCGCGATGGCGACTTCGATCCCCAACGCTGGTGGGAAAAGCGTAAATCCATCAAAGAGTTAACTCGCGAACTGGCCGGCATGCTCGTGGCCCTTTGGGAGCTGCGTGGACGCAGTGACGCCCCGGCGGCATCGCAATCCCTTGTGGATTTAGGAGCACTGATTCCGCAATTAGTGGTATAGAGCTTCACGAAACACCCTATATTTGCTACCCCCCATTCTTGTTTACACCCGCTAAGTGCTGTACTATCTTCACTCTTCCGAGTCGCGGCCCCTGCCCGGTCCTGCGCAATGCGGCTTCGAAATTCAAATTTCGATGTCGAGGTGTCTGAGATGTGGAATAAAGAAGATTCGAAGCCTCAAGCAGTTCCAGCGATTTCCACAATACCTGTGAATTCCACAGCCGCATCGCAACCTGCTCCGGTCGGCTCTCACCCCTCCCCGCCTCCGCTTCCCGTTTCCTCGCGTGCCGCGGCTTGCATCAGTCAGGGCATCAAAATTAAAGGCGAAGTCACCGGCAGCGAAGATCTCTTTGTCGATGGCGTCGTCGAGGGCAAATTGAGCCTCACCAACGGCAGCCTCACCATCGGGCCCAACGGAAACGTGAAGGCCGATGTGCAAGCTCGCGAAGTCATCGTGCGCGGGCGCATCGAAGGAAATGTCACTGGCCGTGACAAGGTCCAGCTCTGGAGCACCGGCCACGTTGTCGGCGAAGTGCAGACCGAGCGCCTTACCATTGAAGAAGGCGCTGTCCTACGCGGAAAAGTGGAAGCCGGGAAGTCTTCGAACAAGCCTGCCGAAACCAAAGCAGCGGTTGCCTCCGCATCCGCGAAATCATCCGAAACTTCGTCGGTCAGTTCCGGAACGGCGGCGGATTGATCCATGAGCTTCTTGAATAAACTTGGCATCGGAATCGGCATCGGCGCCTCCCGCGAGGTTTCCCGGCCCATTCCTTCGAACGGAAGACCGCGCCCCGCGAACGCACCGGTCGCTGCAGTGGGCTCCCCGCGACCGCCGGAAATGCGTGAATCGGCGCGTCTTTCGAATGGGTTGAAGGAGTTCCTCTGGAATCTGGATGGGCTCGGCCGTGGCGCGCTGCTCGATCTCGGCCCGGCATGGCAAACCACACTTAGCTTTTTCATCGAGCGCGGTTTCCGCGTCTCCTCCGAAGACATTCTGCGCGCTTGGAAGGACTTCCTGGCCGAGGAAGAAGCGCGCTTGAAAAACGTCGGCGCGGCTGTCGATACAGTTGACATGACTCCAGTTGGACGCGCTGCGCGGTTTCTTGAGTCCAACCTGCAATACCCGCGTTCATCGTTTGATGCCGTGCTGCTCTGGGATTTGCTCGACTATCTCGAGCCCGCTCTCGCCAAGCGGGCCGTCGCTTGCTTGACGGATTTGCTCCGGCCCGGCGGCGTGGTGTTCGCCATGTTTCACAGCAAGAAGCCCGAAGGTTTTCAGCGCTACCGCGTGGCCGATTCCAATACCCTTCAGGTGCTTTCGACTGCCGTAGTTTGCCCCGCGCAAAAGGTTTACCAGAACCGCGAGATTCAGGATCTCTTCAGCCGCTATCGCACCATGAAATCATTCGTCGGCCGCGACCAGCTCCGCGAGACCCTCTTCATCAAGTAAGTTGCAAAGTGCTCCAAATCGCGCGGGATTTCGCAATTCCCCGCGAACT
>JAYVMO010000227.1:0-8946 GCA_043758915.1 Acidobacteriota bacterium
GTAGAGCCCCCAGCTTTTTCCCCAGCCAATCGAATATCCAATCCCATTCACCCGCCGCCGCAGCACGAACGACGCCAGCGCCACGTTCAAGCACAGCAGCACGGTGAAAATGTGCGCCAGCCGCCCGCCGGGGTACGGCCACAGCCATTGCGCCGGCAAAAACTTCAGCGCTACCCAAACTCCCGCAATCGTCAGGAAATCCTGCCAAGCACCCGGCGGCTGCCGTTTCGCCGACGCCGCCAGCGCCAACGGCAAGAAAACAAGTCCGGCCACCACTCCCGTTCGCCCGAGCGCAAAAGTATTTGTGCCAAGAGCGTAAATCAGGTACACAAGAAACGCGGCGGAGCCCAGCAGGAACCCTCCGCCGGTGGAAAACCGCGCCGAAAGGGAATCGCTGACGCCGCGCGCGGCGAACACCAGCATCACCAGGAAGAAAAATGCAAAGGCCGTCAACGTGGCCGCGAAAGCGCGCCCGCCGTACCCCAGCCATGACGCATACAGCGCCCCGGCAAAGCACAGCGCGGCCCACAGGCCGAGCATTGGCAACCGGCCGAGTTGGCGGGGCGCAGGCAAACAGGAATTGTAACGCAGCACGAGGTAAGACCAAATTAACCAGGCCACGCCAAGGTGTCCGTCATTCCCAGCGAAGCGAAGAATCTCTCTTGGTCAATCTGGTGAGCACCAGTAAAGTGAACGCACACGAAACCGAGGGAAGACCCAATCTACCCGGCCACAAAAACGTGTCCGTCATTCCCAACGAAGCGAGGATTCTCTCTTGTTTTTTCTGAAAGGCCGCAGGGAAGCGAACCCGCACGCAAGTAAGGCCATGTCGCGATGAAGCGCCTCGCCTACATCGACTGGATGCGCGGCCTCGCCTGCTTACTAATGTTTCAAACCCATTGCTACGATTCCTGGCTCAGCCCACAAGCTCGCAACTCCGCGGTTTACGCTTGGTCACAATCGGCCGGCACCCTGCCCGCGCCCCTGTTCATTTTTCTCTCTGGCATTTCGTTTGCTCTCGTCACGCAACGCCTGCGCGAGAAGCGCGCGCCCCGCAACGTAATCGCCAGGACCACCATCTGGCGCGGCGCGGAAATCTTCGGCCTGGGTTTGCTCTTCCGCGTCCAGGAATTCGCCCTCGGCTTTCGACACGTCCCGTGGACCGATCTCCTGCGCGTCGACGTCCTCAACATTCTCGGTCTTTCCATGATCTTGATGGGCGTTCTGTGCTGGCTCACAGCCGTGGGCCCTGCCTCCGTGGCCAAGTCAAACTCTTCCGCAAGCCTCGTCGATGCCGCCGCCCCAGCCCTCGCGAGCTCGCGCAATCACGGCATCGCTGCCGCTCTGTGCTCTGCCGCAGCCATAGCTATGGCCACGCCGCCCCTCTGGACCACGCACCGGCCAAGCTTCCTGCCCTGGCCGATGGAGTCCTATCTCAACGGCGTGCACATCTTCGATAAGCCCCAGCCCTGGCTCTTTCCTGTTTTTCCGTGGTCGGCGTTTGCTTTTGCAGGACTCGCAGTAGGCTTTTTTCTTCTTTCGGATCTCGCCAAGCGCTGGGAAGGCGCCTTCTTTGCGGCAATTGGCGGTGCAGGCATGCTGGCTTGCGTTTTTTCCATCAAGCTCGACGAGTCACGCTTCCGTCTCTACGCCGCGTACGATTACTGGCACACCAGTCCCAATTTTCTTCTCATGCGTTGCGGCATTCTCCTCATGATCTTATTTCTCGCCTACGTCTGGTGCCGCTGGGGACTCGCTCAAGTGGGCTTCAGTCCCATAATCCAGCTCGGCTCCACTTCGCTCTTGGTCTATTGGGTGCACATCGACTTCGTCTACGGCGGCTTGTCCATCCTGCCCAAGCGGCAATGTAGCGTCGCCTATGCTAGTTTTGGTTTACTGGTGATTTTTCTGGCGATGCTCGTGGTCTCTGTGCTGCGCACGCGCTGGAAAAAACGCCCTGCTACGGATTCACGGAAGAGTTCTGCGCAGCCGCCTGCGGTTGCGGGAGGTTGATGATGATTTCACCGGGCTTGGCGAGGAACAGTTCGTCGCGCGCGATTTTTTCGATGCGGTGCGGATCGGTCCTTAGCGCTTTGACGTCGTCCTGAAGCTGCAAATTTTCCGAATTCAGCCGCTCGATATCTTTCTTCGCTTTCTCGATTTCATTTTGCGTCCGCCGCATCGCCAGGAATCCGTGCGCGCCGAAAATGTTGTGCACCAGCAGCACCACGACGAACAGCCCCAGCAGGCTTCTCCCATACTGTTGCAGCAGTGACCGGATTTTTTCTTCAGCTTGCATTTTCTTCAACTTTGCAAAATCCATTTCGTCGCTTCACGCACCAGCTTTGCCGAACCCGCCGCGCTTTCCGTCTCCACATACAACCGCAGCAACGGTTCTGTCCCGGATAAACGCAGCAGCATCCAACTACCGTCTTCGAGCACAAATTTTGCTCCATCTGTGCGGTCCACCGATACAACTTTCCGGCTCAAAAGTGTCGAACTGTCCACCGCGACCTTGCGCACCGCATTTGCCTTTTGTTCGTCGCTAAGGTGCAAATTCTCTCGCACCGGCCAGAACTCCCGGCCGAGTTTCTTGTACAGCGCGCGAATCTGCTCCCCGATCGACGCGCGGCGCGCCGCAATCATTTCCGCAACCAGCAGGCACGCGAGGATGCCGTCCTTCTCCGGAACGTGGCCGCGAATCGTCAGCCCGGCGCTCTCTTCGCCTCCGAGCGCAATCTTGTCCTCTCGAATCATCTGCCCGATGTACTTGAATCCCACCGGCGTCTGGAATGCCGTCTGGCCGTGCGATTTTGCCACCGCATCGATCATTTGCGTCGTAGCCACGCTGCGCGCCGCAGGCATCTTCCAACCGCGCGACTCCACGAGATAGTCGTAGACCAGCGCGAGGATGAGATTGGGCTGAATCCAGGTGCCGTCGCGGTCGATGATGCCGAAGCGGTCGGCGTCCCCGTCGGTGGCCAGCCCCGCGGTCGCGCCGGAATCGACCACCGCTTTACGCAGCGGCGCAAGATTCTCTTCGGAGACATCCGGCCCGGTCCCGCCAAATAGGCAATCGCGATTCGTGCGCATCGCTTGCACGGAAACACCGTGATCGCCAAGTGCGCGGTCGAGATAGCCTGCGCCGCATCCATGCAGCGCGTCGGCCACAAATTTCACCTTAGCTTTGTGGAGCACATCGAAGCGAACCAGTTCCTCGATCCGCTTTAGATAGTTTTCGCGGAGATTGACAGTGTCGCCTGGCTTGCCACTGCCATGCGACGCTGCAACAGGGCTCATGAGAAACGGCCCGTCCTTCGCAATGAGCTTCGCGACACGCGCTTCGATGTCCTTGGTCACTTCGGGAAGAGCCGGACCAGCATCGGCGGAAGAGAATTTCAGCCCGTGGTATGGCGCCGGATTGTGGCTGGCAGTGAAATTAATCCCGCCATCAAGCTTGCGGCGCATGATTTCGTAAGCGACTGCCGGCGTTGGCGTGAACGTTTCGCAGAGCAGCGTGCGCACTCCATGCTGCTGGAGAATCTCCACCGCGAGCTGCGACAATTCTTCCGAATAAAATCGCGTGTCGTAGCCTACGAGAATCGTGGGATTCTTGGCTTTGCTCTTGACGTGTTCCGCGATCGCCGTCACCGCCAGCCGCACGTTCGCAAACGTAAAATCCTCCGCGATGATGCCGCGCCAACCGGAAGTGCCAAACTTAATAGGAGAGAAACTCATGGCGCTGTATTCTAGCCCGAGCAAAGTCGAAAGTTGAAAGCCAAAAATGGAAATGTGCAGCGAGACACCGTAGTCGAGGAGAGAGCCATGAGAGCATCCAGCCAGGCGCGCATCGTGCTGGTGACCTGCGGAACGCGGAAGGAAGGCCAGAGCATCGCGCGCGCCGTGGTCAAGAAACGATTGGCCGCGTGCGTCAACATCGTGTTCAGTCCCGTCCAGTCGATTTACACCTGGAAAGGAAAGCTGGAGCACACCCGCGAGCATCTGCTGGTGATAAAAACAACCGCAAACCGCCTCGCCCTTCTGGAAAAGGAAATCAAGCGCTTGCACAGCTACGATGTACCCGAATTCCTTGTGGTGCAGGTGATCGCCGGGTCGAAAAAATACCTGTCATGGTTGAGCGAGAGCGTCGCTGGCGTTTGAGCAGCCACCCGCACTACCGTGTGGCGTGGGACACCCGGGTTTAAAAACAGCAGTCACCAGCCGAAAACACTTACTTCAGCGAGTCACTCCTTTATGTGCGCTTGCTTCAGGCGTAAAGAAGCGCCTGGTCGAGGTCCGCGAGGATGTCTTCGATGTCCTCGATGCCCACGGAGAGCCGCACCAGTCCTTCGGTGATGCCCACGCGCTCCTGGACTTCCTTCGGCATCGAAGCATGCGTCATCAACGCGGGAAGCGATATCAGTGTTTCCACACCTCCGAGGCTTTCCGCCAGCGCGCACAATTTCACCTGATTGAGGAACCGGCGTGCAGCTTCCAATGAGCCGAGGTCGAACGACAGCATCGCCCCCGGTCCTTTTTGCTGGCGGCGCGCTACTTCATACTGCGGATGAGTCGGCAAGCCGGGGTAATACACTTTGCGCACTTTGGGATGCGCGTCCAAGTGCCGGGCCACGGTGATGCCGTTGGCATTGTGCTGCAACATGCGGATGGCCAGCGTCTTGATCCCGCGCGAAATCAAAAAGCAATCCATCGGAGCGAGGCCCGAACCGGCCGAGCGCTGGATAAAATAAATTTTCTCCGCGTCTTCCGGCCGCGTAAGAATGACGGCGCCGCCGGTCGAGTCGCTGTGGCCATTGAGATATTTGGTCATCGAGTGCACCACCATGTGTGCTCCCAGCTCGATGGGGCGCTGCAGATAGGGGCTGAGAAATGTGTTATCGACCACCAGTGTGATGGTTCGTTCGTTGGCCAGCTTGGACATGGCCGCGATATCCGTCACGCGCAGCGTGGGGTTCGTCGGCGTTTCGATGTACAGCATCTTCGTGTTCGCGCGCATCGCCCCCAGCACGGCCTCCGGCGTGGACGTGTCCACGAAGCTGAACTCCAGCCCGAAGTGCACCAGCAGTTGCGTCGACAGCCGGAACACTCCTCCATAAACCGCTTCGGAGAGCACCACGTGGTCGCCGGGACGCAGCAGGCGGAACACCGCGTCGATCCCCGCCATCCCCGAGGAAAACACGTACGCGGAGTGCCCGCCCTCCAGCTTGGCGACCGTGCGTTCCAGCGCCTTGCGGTTGGGATGATTCGTTCGCGCGTAGTCGTAACCCTTGTTCTTGCCAAGCTCTTCGTTCACATACGTGGAAGTCTGATAGATGGGCGCAACAATGGCTCCCGTAGCGGGATCGGGCTCCTGCCCGACGTGGATGGCGTTGGTGGCAAAACCCATGATGATCTCCTTTTGTGGCGCGGCCGCTCGGCGCCTAATTTCGCGCGCCGCCGCAGGCGGTCAGCCTCGTGCCTGGTTCTGAACCAAGCAGACGTCCCGGCAGACCAAGACCGCCTCAATTCGTTCCGTGGATAGAAATATACGGAAACTCGGGCGTTTGTCTCGGGGTTGCTTTCCAGTCTTGCCTGCCCGGCAGATTCTTGAGGAGGTAGAGTAGCAAAAACGCCCAGTCAAATACAGCGAGCCGAACGTTGGGCAGTGGTCCAGTTTCCGAGTTGCCGACCATCCGGGAGTTGCGGGCCTTCAATCTACACTGCCGCGTTACACTGGATCTATATTGGATGAAGACCCATCGTGTCCATCGATGAGAAACCTGCCAGGCGGTGTGCCCGCTGCGCCACAAGTTCTCAGGCTCTTCGTAAGGCGAACCGGGAATTAACTGATTCGACAAAGTACCAGAGACTTCCGCGCGCCTCCGGTGTTCATATGCAGAGAAGGCCAGATTCATGCGGAGGCATATCATGGTGCGTGGCAGAATTTGGACCGCTCTCGCTCTCGGTCTCGTATTCGCGAGCTTTGGTTGCGGCGGCTCGGGCGGTTCGGGAAACGGCGGGAATCCTCCTCCCGCGCCGGTGGCAAGTCTTTCTCCGGCGAGCCTGACTTTCGGAAACGAAAATATCGGCACCACGAGTGCCGCGCAAACAGTCACACTCTCGAACACTGGTAACGCCAGCCTCGCCGTCACGAAGATTGCGACATCGGGTGATTTCGCCGAGACCAACAATTGCCCGGCGAGCCTGGCGGCTGCAACGAATTGCGCCATTCAGGTTACCTTCACGCCCACAGTGGCCGGGACGCGCACGGGCACGCTTACGGTAAATGACAATGCCTCCGGCAGCCCGCAGAGTGTCAGCCTGACGGGCACCGGTGCATCTTCGGGTGGCGGTAGCACGGCCACTTATTACGTTGCGCCGAACGGCAACGACACCTGGAGCGGCACGCTTCCCGCGCCCAATGCGAACATGACGGACGGGCCGTTTGCGACTTTCGATCATGCCCGCGCCGCACTTCAGTCGCTGAACAAAACGGGACTCAGCCAAGTGATCGTGCAGTTCCGAGCGGGGACGTATTTCCTCCCGGCGACGGAGCAGTTCACGGCTGCGGATTCCGGCTCGGCCGCGACCCCCACCATCTATGAGAACTACCTCGGGGAATCGCCCGCCATCAGCGGCGGAGTGCGGGTACAGAACTGGAGCAACGTGAGCGGCAACACCTGGCAAACCACCTTGCCCGCATCCACGAAGTACTTTGAACAATTGTTTTACAACGGCGTGCGCCGGCTGCGGCCGCGGCTCGGCGGCTATTTGGGCGCCTACTTCCGGTTTGTCGGCCCGGTTTATTTGAATGCCCCCGGCCCGCCGTCGCCCGCGCCGGACCCGAATTGTTCGGTTTACGTCACCGGCAGCGGCTGGGAGTGTTTTGACCGTTTTCTGTACAATCCAGCGGACCCCATTCAGAGTACGTGGCAGAATCTCGCGCCAGCGGCCGGAAACGCGTGCGGCCAGCCAGCGGGCAATACGAATCTGGCAGGCGATATCGAATTGCTGGACTTCGAGTTCTTTACCGCGCCCAAGCTGCGCATCAGTTGCGTTGACACGACGAACCACATTATTTACCTCACAGGTCCGACGGCGATACAGCAAACCACGAATAACAACCATGGCTTTATACCCAACCACCGGTATTTGATCGAAAATATAAAAGATCAACTTACACAACCTGGACAATGGTTCCTCGACCGTTCCACGACTCCTTGGACGCTCACGTATCGGGCCAACAACGGCGAAAACCCGAATACTGACACCGTCGTGATCCCGCAGTTGACGCAAGTGCTGGTCGCCTCGAATCTGCAATACGTAACCTTCCAAGGACTTGCGTTTGAGCACGACAATTACACGGTGCCCGCTTCGGGACATGTCTCTCTGCAACAGGAAGCCACCATCAGTACGGCGGTGTCGTTCCAGAATTCCCAGCACATCACCTTCGACTCCGGCATCGTCACGCAAACCTCCGGCGGCGGACTGGAATTCATTTCCTGCATCAACTCGTCATCGCCATCCTGGTGCGTCGCCAGCAGCACGAGCGCCGTGACTGCGAACAACGTGGTTCAGAACAGCGCCTTCTATGATCTCGGGGCCATGGGAATACGCATCGGAGTGACGAACCTGCCAGCGGACACGGATGCAAATGTTCCTCAATCCGCGACCGTGCAGAACACCGTGATCGAAGGATATGGACGCGTGTTTCCGGCTGCGTTCGGCATCTCGCAAGGCGACGGACACGACAACACCTATACACACAATGACATCTACGACGGCTACCATGCCGCCATCTCGGTCTGCAGTCCCCCATGCCTTCCCGGCACGTCAAACTCCAACAGCGCGTTCAACAACACCATCTCCTTCAATCACGTTTACAACCTGTTGCAGGGCATCATGGACGACGGGGGATCACTTTATTTCGCCACCGGCCATGCCAACTTCGCCGCCACCGGCAACAAGATGCTGAACAACAAGGTACATGACGTGAGCGATGCATCCGCGCTCGACGCCGACGGCTACGGCGGCCACGGACTTTACCTCGATAACCAGACCGGCATGGTGGATGTGGAGAACAACCTGGTCTACCGCGTTTCGGGCGACACGATGTTTGTTACCCAATCGCCTCCGGCGGCGAACGAGGCGCACACGATCAAGAACAACATTTTCGCGTTTGGGCGCCTGGGCATGATTGCGGACGGCAATCCCTTTCCTTCCGGAACTGTGCCGCCCAATCCAATCCAGACGTTTGTAGCCACCAACAATCTTTTTTATTTTGACCGCAACTCCGGCTCGACCCCGCCGTTCTACGTGCAGCGCGGTTGCACCTACAGCGGCGGATTTGCGTACACGCAATATCAGGATTGGAGCAGCAATCTGTACTGGCGCACCGACGGCGCATTTAACAGCTATGCCCAGGCATTCCACGTTCAGCCAAATCCTGGCGCGACCACGCTTTGTACCGGCATCCCTTCAACATGGACTTTCTATACGTTTGCGGGATGGCAGCAGAACGCCGGAGAGGACGCCCAAAGTGTCGTGCAGAATCCTGGATTTGCCAACCCTGCCTCTCCCGCGGACGATTACTCGCTACCAAGGGGGGTGTCACCCGGAGTCGGGTTCGTCGTGTTCGACCCAAGCCAAGCCGGGAGGTCGAATCCTGTCATCAATCCCCCGACAGTGCTCGCAACTTTTCTCACAAAGACATTCAATCCCGCGACGGATTTCTAGCGTCGCCAGGGTGCCGCAACATTGGGGTTTGGTTTCTCAAGGGTGCGGGTTTTCTCTATCATTCAATCTCCGCCGCCTAATGCGCCACACCATTCGAACCCCTTCCCCGCGCTAAGGGTTCGTAACAAAATAACATTGTCATTTTTGTGGTTTTCTTGGATGGATCGTGTAGTTCCAGTCACCGTGGAATTTGTCGCGGCGAAGATCGAT
>JAYVMO010000228.1:0-2767 GCA_043758915.1 Acidobacteriota bacterium
TCAGCTTCGCGTACGTCGAAGGCGAATCGCTGCTGATGGGAATCAACGACATCGCGGTGTCGAGCGGATCGGCCTGTACTTCGGCCACGCTCGAACCCAGCTATGTGCTGAAAGCTCTCGGCGCGGGGGACGATCTGGCGCATTCCAGTATTCGATTCGGTTTAGGCCGGTTTAATACGGAAGAAGAAGTGGATTACGTGACGGCGAAGGTGATCGACGTGGTGAAGAAACTGCGCGAGCTGTCGCCGCTCTACGAAATGTTCAAGGAAGGCATCGACCTTTCGAAAGTTCAGTGGACGGCTCACTAGAGGAGAATTATGGCTTACTCAGAAAAAGTTGTCGATCATTACAATCATCCCCGCAACGTCGGGTCGATGGACAAATCCGATCCGAACGTCGGGACGGGCATGGTGGGCGCGCCGGAGTGCGGCGACGTGATGAAGCTCCAGGTCAAAGTGAACCCGGCGACGGGGATCATTGAAGACGCGAAGTTCAAGACGTTTGGCTGCGGCAGCGCGATCGCGAGTTCGTCGCTGGCCACCGAATGGCTGCGCGGCAAGACCGTCGACGAAGCGCTGGCCATCAAGAACACCGACATCGTCCGCGAACTGTCCCTGCCCCCGGTTAAGATTCATTGCTCCGTGCTAGCCGAAGACGCCATTAAGGCGGCGATCGGCGATTGGAAGAAAAAGCATGGAGTAGCAGTTCCCGCGCACGAAAAGTCTTCGCACTAAGCGGAGTCTCGCGCGGAGCAAGTGGCGTCTTCCGGTGGCCGCATGTAGCCGTCGGAGGATGCTGTCCAGCATGATCCGGGCGAGTTAAGTTTCTTTTTTAGGAAAAGAATTATGGCCAGCGAACTTAAAATTCCACCACCACCTGCGCAGATTGGCGCGGTGATTCACCTTACCGAGCGCGCAGCCAGGAAGATTGTCGCGCTGCTTGAGAAGGATGGAGTGTCCACCGAGGTTGGTGGCCTGCGCGTAGGCGTGCAGGGCGGCGGCTGCTCGGGCTTGTCTTACGCCATGCGCTTAGATACCCAATCGCGCGACCGCGATAAGGTTTTTGAGGAGTTTGGCGCGCGGATTTTTGTGGATCCCAAGAGTTTGCTGTATTTGAACGGCACCACGCTGGAATATGAAGAGACGCTGATGCGCCAGGGATTTGTGTTTCAGAATCCCAACGCGGCGCGCAATTGCGGTTGCGGCAGTTCGTTCACGGCGTAAGCGCCGCCGGCGTTGGGCTGTGGCCGGCCGTTAAAGATTTTGCTTCACCAGTGGTTGGCCGCCGCAATTGCCAGCCACTTTTTTGTTTTTGGCGCGGCGAAACGGCTTTAGTTTAATTCAGGAAAATGGATGGCTGCCACTTATCCCATTGCGAATCAGCAGCAAGATTACTTCGCGCTGCTTTCCTTGCCGCGCAAGCTGGGGATTGCCCGGGATCTGCTGGAGCAGAAATTCCTGCAGTTGAGCTGGAAACTGCACCCGGACAATTTTGTGAACACCACGGAAGTCGAGCGCGAAAGCGCCGTGCAGCGCAGTTCCGCGCTTAACGATGCTTATCGCGTGTTGCGCGATCCCATTGGCCGTGTGGAATATCTCTTGTCGCTGGAAGGCGCGCGCATCGAGGGCGAAAAGAAGCAACAAGCGCCCCCGGAATTGCTGGAAGAGGTTTTTGAGTTGAACGAATCCTTGGACGAGATGCGCGAAGCCAAAGTAGCGGGCGGCGATACCGCCGGCTTGAAAGTTAAATTGCAATGCGCGCAAAAGAATTTTCAGGAACGCCTCGATCAGCTGGATCGCGATCTGCAATCAGAATTTCTGCAGTGGGATAACGCGCTGGATGCTGGCGCCGATCAAGCCGGGCGCCATGCCGTGTTCGCAAGGCTGAACGCGCTGCTGAATCGTCGCACCTACATTCGCAATCTGGTGAATGGGGTTGAGAAGGAATTGCAGTAGAGTGCCTCGCTCTTTGGCGCTGCACGCGGCGAAAATTTATTTATGAGCAAAACCGTAGGCATTGATCTTGGCACTACCAACAGCCTGGTCGCATACGTCGACCCGCAGACTGGACGCCCGAAGTGTATTCCCGGGCCCTACGGCAGCACTCTTTGCCCCTCGGTTGTCAGCGTGGATTCGGATGGCAGCATCGTTGTTGGTGAACCGGCGCGCCGCCGCTTGCTCACTCAGGCTGAGCGCACCATTTATTCCGTGAAGCGCTTGATGGGCCGCGGACCTGCCGATGTGCAAAACGAATTGCAGCTTTTTCCGTTTCGCATCGACTCCGAAAATAAGAACGTCATTCGCGTCAAGCTGGCCGATAAAATGTTCACCCCGCCGGAAATTTCTTCATTCATTTTGCGCGAGCTGAAAAATTGGGCGGAAGTCTATTTTGCCGAGCCGGTCACCCGCGCGGTCATCACTGTCCCCGCCTATTTCAACGACGCCCAGCGCCAGGCCACCAAAGATGCCGGCAAACTCGCTGGCCTAGAAGTATTGCGTCTGGTTAACGAACCCACTGCCGCGGCCCTGGCTTACGGCCTGCAAGAAAAGCAGCGCGGCAGAGTCGCGGTTTACGATCTTGGCGGCGGCACCTTCGATATTTCTGTCCTCAAACTGATCTCCACGGTGGAAGGCGATATTTTTCAGGTGCTCTCCACCGACGGCGACACCCATCTCGGCGGCGACGATATTGACAACCTGTTGCAGGCCTTCGTCCACGAACAAATTTTGCAGCACGACCAACTGGATTTTTCTCCCCACGGCGAACT
>JAYVMO010000229.1:0-6470 GCA_043758915.1 Acidobacteriota bacterium
GACGACCAGGGCGTCTATCTCGAAGGCCTGCCCGAATACAAAGGCAGGGACGTCTTCGCCGCCAATCCCATCGTCATCAAACTTCTCGGCGATCGCGGCGCGCTTCTGGGTCACCACGATTACAAGCACACTTATCCGCACTGTTGGCGCTGTAACCATCCTGTGATCTATCGCGCCACCGAGCAGTGGTTCATCAAGATGGATCAAGCCGCGCATGGCGCCACAAAATCACTGCGCCAGGAAGCCCTCGAAGAAATCCACGGCGTAAAGTGGATCCCCGCCTGGGGCGAAGACCGCATGTACGAAATGATCGAGAAGCGCCCCGATTGGTGCGTCTCCCGCCAGCGTTTCTGGGGCGTTCCCATCATCGTTTTCTATTGCGACGCCTGCGGCAAGCGCCTCGAAGATTTTGCCGCGCTCCGCAATGTCGTGAAATGGTTTGAAAAAGAAGGCGCCGACGCCTGGTACCAGCACACCCCCGAGGAGTTGCTCCCGGCGGGCACCAAGTGTTCCTGTGGCGCTGCAAAATGGCGCAAGGAAAACGACATCCTCGACGTATGGTTCGATTCCGGCTCCTCGCATCTCTCCGTGCTTCACGGCAAAGAGTGGCCTGCCGACATTTACCTCGAAGGCCCCGACCAGTATCGCGGCTGGTTCCAAAGCTCGCTTCTCGTCGCCACCGGTGTTCGCGACGCCGCACCCTATCGCCAGGTGGTGACGCACGGCTGGACGCTCGACGAAAAGGGCACGCCCATGTCCAAGTCGCTGGGCAACGCCATCTATCCCGCGGAAATTTGCGAAAAGTGGGGCGCCGATCTCCTTCGGTTGTGGGTCTCTTCCGTCGAGTATCAAGCCGATGTGAAGATGAGCGAGCGTGTCATGACGCAGCTCAGCGAGGCGTATCGCAAGATTCGCAACACTTTCCGCTTCGCCCTCGGCAACCTCAGCGACTTCGATCCCTCGCGCGACGTGCTCCCCAGCGAGCAGCTTGAGGAAATCGACCGCTGGATGCTCGAACGCACCTCTGATCTCGTCAAAAAATGCCGCGACTGGTACGCCGCCTACGAATTCCACCGCGTCTACCACGCCATCCACGATTTCTGCGTCGTGGATCTCAGCTCTTTTTATTTCGATGTGCTCAAGGATCGCCTTTACACCAAAGCCCCGCGCAGTAAATCGCGCCGCTCCGCGCAAACCGCCGTCTGGAAAATCTCCAGCGCCCTCGTCCGCCTGGCCGCCCCCATCCTAGTCTTCACCGCCGAAGAAATTTGGAAACATTTACCCAAATCCAGTGCCCAGCCGCTCAGTGTTCACATGAGCCTATTCCCCGACGAAGCAGAATTGCGACAAGCTGGTGGATCTACCAGGGAAACTGAATGGCAGAGCGTTTTGGGTTTTCGAAGTGACGTACTGAAGAAGATTGAAGAAAGAAAGAATGAGAAGTTTTTCTCAAACTCACTAGAAGCAAACGTCGTCATCAGATCGAACTATCAGCCTACCGTAGCGCTCCTCGAGCGGCATCGAGATGTCCTTCCGTTCGTGTTCGGTGTGTCGCAAGTGACTATCATCGACGAAACAAAAGCTGGTCCACCTGACCCGCCTCCATTCGGACGATGGATTATCGACATCGACCGCGCCGAGGGCAAAAAGTGCGACCGCTGCTGGAACTACTCCATCCAAGTCGGCGAAAACACCCGCTACCCCACCGTCTGCGAACGCTGCACCGAAGCACTATCCGAAATCGAAGCCACCCTAGCCGGAGCCGCCCAATGATACCCCCCGTCGCGTACCGCAGCGGCTCCCGCTTTTCCTTTACTTCCTATACTTCCTTTACTTCCTTTGCCTCATGATCCTCCCTCGCCACCTCCGCTGGCTGTGGCTCACGCTCGGTGTAGTGATGCTCGATCGCGCCACCAAAGCCTGGTTCGAATCGCAAACCACCGAAGCCTGGCGCCATGAACTCGTCCACAATTTCATCTATCTCGTCCACAGCCGCAATTTCGGCATCGCCTTTGGCGTTTTCAACGACTCCGCCTCGCATTGGACGCGCATCCTGCTCATCGCCGGCGCTATCGTCGTCATTGGCGCCATCGCCTGGTTCTTCGTCGTCGGCCAAGGCGGCAGCTCGCTCAACTCCGCGGGCCTGGCGCTCCTTCTCGGCGGCGCTACCGGCAACGTTACCGACCGCATTCTTCACGGCGCCGTCACCGACTTCTTCGAAGTCTGGTTCGGCTCCTACCACTATCCCGCCTTCAACGTCGCCGACTCCGCCATCACCATTGGCGCGGTGCTCATCCTCTTCGACGTCCTCTTCGGCGAAAAGCACGCCGCAAAATGAAGCAGGAATTTTTAGTTCCCGCCGAAGATGCCGGCCAGCGCGTCGATCGCGTCGTCACTTCGCATTGCCCGCAGCTCAGCCGTACGCGTATCCAGGAACTCATCGAAGCCGGTCTCGTTCTGATCGACGGTCATCCCGCCAAAAAAGGTTCGCAGCATCTCCGCGGCGGCGAACACATCATCGTCACCGTCCAGGAGCGACCCCCACTCAAAGCCCAACCCGAATCCATCCCTCTCGACATTCTCTACGAAGACGATGACGTCATCGCCGTCAACAAATCCGCCGGCATGACCGTCCACGCCGGCGCCGGCAATCACACCGGCACGCTCGTCAACGCGCTTCTAGGCCGTGGCCAGTCGCTCTCGCAATCCGCTGGCCCCCTGCGCCCCGGCATCGTTCACCGCCTCGACAAAGAAACCTCCGGCGTCATCCTTGTCGCCAAAAACGACTTCGCCCACGCCAAAATTTCCGACGCCTTCCGCCAGCGCGCCGTCAAGAAAATCTACCTAGCCCTTGTCCAGGGCCTCATAAAAGACGATCATGGCCGCATCGAGCTGCCCATCGGCCGCGATCCCATTCATCGCACGCGCATGGCCGCGCAGCGCAAATCCTGGCACGGCGCGGCCATCACCAACGTCCGCGAAGCCCGCACCGACTGGCGCGCCCTCGCTCGCATCGGCGACGCCACGCTCGTCGAAGTCCAACTCCACACCGGCCGCACGCATCAAATCCGTGTGCACTTTTCCGCCATCAAACATCCCGTGGTCGGCGATACCCTCTACGGCGCCGCCGCGCATCTGCAAGCCGGCAAGACCATCCTGCCCCCGCTGGGCCGCAATTTTCTCCACGCCGCCAAGCTCTCTTTCACCCAACCCCGCACCGGCCAGTGGCTCGAACTCCGCGCTCCGTTCCCTGCTGAACTCCACGAATTCCTGCGAACCCTCTCGACCGCAGCCGGCGACGACCCCCGCCGAATTGACGCTGCACTCGCTGCCTACCTATAATCAATTCCCATGCGAAGCGCACTCCTACCTATACTCCTGGCAGCAATCCTTCTTTTTACCGCCGCCAGCGATCACGCACAACAGCCAGCGCCGCCGGCCCCCGCGAACTCCCCTGCTCAACAATCGGCTCAGCAGAGCGCCCAAACCATCCGCGTCCCCGTCAACCTCGTCGACGTCCTCTTCACCGTCCTCAATCGCCGCAACAAACTCGTCCCCGACCTCAACAAATCCGATTTCAAAATTTTCGACGAAAACAAGCCCCAGGAGATTCGCTACTTCAGCAAGCAGACCGACCTCCCGCTCCGCATCGGCATGCTCCTCGACACTTCCAACAGCATCCGTAACCGCCTCAAGTTCGAACAGGAAGCCTCCACGAATTTTCTCTTCAGCGTCATTCGCCGCGGCAAGGATGAAGCCTTCGTCATGACCTTCGACGACGAGCCGCAGATCATCCAACCCTTCACCGGTGACGCCGGCATGTTGCGCGACCAGATCGTCAAGACCCGCGCCGGCGGTGGCACGGCCATCTACGACGCCATTTACGACGCCTGCGTCAAGGAGCTCAGCCATCCTCCGCGCCCGCCCGGCGACCAGCCCGACGTCGTTCGCCGCGTCATGATTCTCATCAGCGACGGCGAGGACAATCTCTCCGACCACACCCGCGCCGAAGCCATCGAGATGGCCCAGCGCACCAGCGTGGTCATCTACACCATCAGCACCAGCACGCAATGGATTGCGCTCTCGCAGACCGATCCCTCGAAACTCGCCGACCGTAAGACGCACCTCACCGATGGTGACAAAATTTTGAAGGACCTCGCCCAAGAGACCGGGGGCCGCGCCTTTTTCCCCTACCACGTCGATGATCTCGATCAGTCTTTCCAGGACATCGGCGATGAACTTCGCAATCAATACTCCATCGCCTACAATCCCACCAACACCCTCCTCGACGGCAAATACCACAAGATTCGCATCGAAGCCCCCCAGCACAAGGGCTATCAGATCCGCGCCCGCCGCGGCTATTTCGCCCGCGCCAATGGCGACCTCAGCGCCAAGCCCCCCGCCAGCCCCTCCGGCGCCGCCTTCAAGTAAGCAGCATCTTCGCCACTGTCCGGCAAAGACCTGAATCACAACCAAGGCCAGCTCTGGGAGTGCGGCGGCTTGCCGCCGCGGCTCGACACCACAAGTTCGTCGCTACGGCGGGGGAAGCAACGGAAACAGGAAACCAGAATCCTCATTTAAAGAGAGCGAATATGTCCAAGGAAGGAATCCGTGTAGCGCCAGCATCCCTGCTGGCGGTTTTTCCGCAGTCTATCGTGCAACCCGATTTCTACCATTCAAAATCAAACGCTTAGCCAAGCTATGCAAGAGCTTCTAAGAACGGCAGGGCTCGAACAACCACCGCGCCAGGCCTTGTGCAAACCTCGCCTTAGCCCTTCGGCGCGTAATACCCCTTGCGCGCCAGCACTTTCAATTCGTGGTTGGCCATTTCCACTTTGATTTTGCGGAATTGTCCGTCGTCGGCGGCGTTACTCGGATAGTAACCAAGCGTATACTGCGCGCGTAACTCCTCGGAAATCTGGTCGAAGGCCTCATTGAGCTTCTTTTCCGAGGAAACTTCGATCACCCGCCCTCCCGTCGCCTCCGCGATTTTCTTCGCGACATCGGGACGGTAGCCATAGCCGGGATCGTGTACCAGAAGGATGTGCACGACCGTATCCGTGCGCTGTGCGGCTTCGATGGCTTCCTCCAGCCGCACTTTGCTCCCCTGATCGTCCGCATCGGTAATGATGACCAACGCCTTGCGCCCGGCTTCGGTCGAGAGCTTATCTCCGCAGGCTACGTAGATGGCGTCGTAGAAGGCCGTGCCGCGGGGCGTCGACGCGAACGGCCCCAAGCTGAATCCGGCGTTGATACGCGCCTTGTGAATGGCGCGGTCCAACTGCGCGAGGTCGTCCGTGAAATCCGCCAGCAGATCCACGTCCGTGTCGAAGGAAATCACCATGCCCTCGTCGCCCTTGCGCAGCACGCGCCCCAGGAATCGCGACGCCGCCTCCTGCTCCGCACCCAGCCGGTTCTGCTCGCTGCCCGACGTATCGATCAGCAATCCCATCGTGATGGGTAGCTTTACTTCCTTCGCAAAAAACGCGATCTTCTGTTCTTGCTCGTCTTCGAACACATGAAAATCTTCCTGTTTCAGGTCGGTCTGGACACGTTTTTTGTTGTCCCTCACGGTTACGAAAAGGTTGACCAGGTTCACCTGCGACTTGATCGTCGGGGCCTGCGCTATCGGCTCTTGCGCCGAACCCGGCCCCGCCAATGCGGCCGTCAGGCTCGCCGTTACCATTCCCCGCGCCATATTCTTCCAGCAACGCATGTATACTTTCCTTGTCGAGAGATGCCCGGCCGGGAATGATCCGCTGGGATGCTTCCAGCCCGGTTGGATGCGGCGAAGCAGCGCGTTGGATGCGTGGCCCGAGCTGTGCGGGCTGCAAAATACATAGAAAGTTTGACCCGAGGCCCATGAAAAGTCAAAGCCTGCGCAAAATCGCAACGACCATCGGTATTCTGTTCCTTCTTGCTGCCACCGCCCTCACGCAAACTCTGCCGCAATCCCCGGCGGCCAAGCCCGATGCCGCTTCATCGCCTGGCGCATCGCAGCAACCCCTCGTTCCCCAGCAGGGCGACGCCAAGGCAAAAATTATCTCCAGAGTGGACCTCGTCGTCCTTCCCGTGACCGTGAAAAAGGACGGCGTGCTCGTCCCCGATCTTCACAAAGACGAATTCCGCGTGTTCGAAGACAACGTCGAGCAGAACATCGAACTTTTCACCGCCGAAGCCTTTCCGCTCTCCATCGTCGTCCTCATCGACAACGACTTAAAATCCAAGGACGCCGGGCAGGTGGCCGCCAGCCTCCGCGCCATCATCGGCGGCATGAGCTCCAGCGATGAAGCCTTCATCTGCCGCTTCGACCGCTACTTTCATCCTGGCAAGGGTTTCACCAGCGACCAGGACAAGCTCCTCAAGGAATTGAAGCGCACCGCGCTCGACACCGAGCCTTCCGTCGCTCCTCCCTCTCCCGCCATCGTCAACGGCCCCACCATTAACGGCCATTCCGCGATTGGAGATCA
>JAYVMO010000230.1:0-6621 GCA_043758915.1 Acidobacteriota bacterium
ACCAGCAATTGATCGCAACGCAAAGCGAGACTCGCGTAAGTCCGGCCAGTATCGTCGCTGAACTCCACCTCGAAGACCCCGGGAGCGAGGTTCTCGACGATCGTCCCAACCTGGCCGCGGACCAGGCCCTTTGCTGGAACATCCTCTAGCAGAACGGCTCCGTCTAGTAGTTTGGGATCCATGGTGTCTTAACACTCACAGGACATAACCACTGGTCAGTCTCGGGAAGTCTTCTCCTGCCAAAACAATCCGTCTGCTGCGAACCTTAACGTGGCCGTAAACTCCCATCATGGTAGAGCCTGCCATGTACCGCTGAGCGATGCTGCCCCCTGCAAGAAAAATACCATGAAACGGGATTAGTGGGCGTTGAGTTGTGGCGCGGGGGCTGCGGCCATCTGCTCGCTGGAGTCCTGAATCGTGAGCATGTCGGTACGCATCTTTTCCCACTCGAGCAACGTAAGTCCATGGGAAGCAAAGAAGCGGCGGATTTTGGCGGAATCCCAGCCCATGACTTTTTCGAGCACGGGGACGAGCACGCTCATGGCGTTGTCGCTCAGAACGGTGCGCTTGGCGACGCGCGTGATGTACTTGGCTTCGCTGACCGCAATGGTGAGCCCGTCGTACTGATTGACGTGCATCATCACGGGCAGATCGGAGCTGCCGTCGCCCATGTAAATGATGTGGTCATGGCTGATGCCGAGGTTAGCGCGGAGCTCTTCGAGTACCGTGATCTTGCCCCAGCCGGCGGAGGCGCGAATGATGGAATCGACTTCGCCGGTTGTTTCGTGGTAGCGAAAGCGCGTGCCGAAGATGTGATCCGGCGGCACGATACCTTCAAGCGCCGACTCGATGATCTCCTGTGGCGCGGCGGAGATAACGTTGAAATGAAATTTGTAGCCTTCCGCGAGATTGTCTAGCGCGCGCGCGAATAGCGCGACGTCGTGCTTCAGGCGGATGCGCTTGCCGGTCTCCAGGAGGTGCTCGCGGCGGACACGGCGGAAATCCGGGTCATGTAAAATGAGATAGCTGAGCTCCGCGCCTTGTTGCACCAGGTTTATCTCCGCAAGGCCCTGGACCTTGTCATGGAAGCCGTGGAAGCCAATGAGTTCGCTGAGAACGACTCCCGAGTCGTTGAAGCTAAGCGTTTGGTCAAAATCGCTGGCCAGCAGAAATAGTTTAGTCATGTACTGATACCCTCGTTGCTGCCTTTCTTGACGGCCCGGCCCTGGGTAGCCTTCCGCACCCTCCCTGACTACACCATAACCTTGTTTGCACAAGGTCAGCCACGAATTATTTTGATGGACGCTATGCGTTAAAAATGTGAACGACTTATTATATCTGGATTAGATGCGCCCAGCCGATAAAAGATTTAAAAGAAAGGAGATGGGCGTCCGGGAAGGGAACCTGATGCGCCAAATTCCGTGATGAGAACGAAACAGTGTTTGCGAATAAAAAACGAAAACATAGCGACGCGCGAAAAATTCACTTGCAGCGGGAACAGGTCTTACCCTGGAGGTTGCATCCGGGTTAGCACCTCAATGGATCCATTTTCGGCTTCTCGTTGCCGTCATCCTCGCCGGGGTAAAGAAGGAGGGAAACATTTGAACGCTGGCCGCAACGGACGCGGTCTTCACGGCGGCGGAGAAGAACCCGCGGCGATCGATCGGGAGCATGGGACTAGCGAAAACCGTTCAGCCAGTCCCACACGCGAGTGAATAGAAACGTCGCGGGAGAAACGGACGAAGAGTGGAGTTGCTCGACGGGTTCATCGGTGACGGTATAGGGCTGATTGGTGCCGGGGTGGATGTACAGACGGCGGATTTCGTCGCGGTTAAGCGGGCGAGCGCCGCGGCGGCCAAAGACGGCGAGCTGATTGCCGGATTCATCCACGGCACGGTCGCGGTCGATGCCCTTGGAGATCGCGAGCGCCGGACCGCGCGTATGAGCAGTGGCGACGAGCTTCGGAGTGGGACGCGGGCTGAAACCGGAGAAATGGGCGGGGTCGTCCCAAGGAGAGACGATCTCAAGGACGCGGAGACCATTCTTGCCGTCGGCGACAAAAGCGAACGCGCTTCCGGCGACCATCCCGATTTTGACGTCGTTGACGTCATTGATCTGGCCGTTGGCGGTGAAAAGCTGGTCCAGCTTCGGTTCTTCGGGCTTTTCCACGTCGATGATGGCGACGCCCTGCTTCCCTGCCGAAACGTAAGCATAGGTGCGAGCGACGTAGACGTTGCGGGCGTCTTCGAGCTGGACGAGCGCGCTGGAAATGGGCTTGGGTTGCGCGAGATCGCTGACCTCGAGAACTTTGAGGCCGTCGCGGTCAACGACAAAAGCATAGCGAAACTGCACGGCGATGCCGCGGGGATCGTTGAGCTGCGGCGAGCCGATGGTGGCGGTAACGCGCGGGGCCAGCGGATTATCGAGATCCACGACCACCAGCGCTTTGTCGGTGAGGATGTAAGCGTAGGTGCCGGCGATAGTGATGCGGCGCGCGCCGGTGAGAACACCGCCGGGATTGAAAGCCAGGGCGCGCTTCAGGAAATTGTTGGCGGGATTACCGTCGAGAAGTGTGCCGACGCCGGGGCTTTTGGATTTGAGATCGGGATTGCCAATCACGACCAGGCCTTCTTCCTTGTCGGCCACGTAAAGAAAACCGTACAGGAGATGGATGGGCCCCTCTTCGTTCTCGGGGATGCGCACGCGAAGAGGATCGACGCCCAGCGTCGAAGGCGAGGCCACCGCGAGAGCATTCTTCGTGGGAACGTAAAAGCGCTGGCCGATGGGGGAGACCGGCGCGGTGGTCACTTTTTCGGAAAAACCTTTGTTGTCGATGTTGGCGATGTCGTAGACGCGCAAGCCGCCGCGGCCGAGCGCGGCGTAGGCGTATTCGCCGCGGGCCTGAATGTCCAGGACATTGCCGTGGTGCTCGGAGGCGGCACGCAGCTCGCGGTGATCGTCGACAAACTTCTTGTAATCGGCGGGATAGGCGAGGCGCTGGAGGTCGCTCCCGAAAATGGCTTCCGGTTCGTCGTGCTCGGCGACAGTGATGGCTTCAAAGCCGGACTTGCCGGTGGCGACGTAAATGTAGCGGCCCAGGAAATTCATGAAGTTGGTGCCTTGCAAGGTCACCTGAGCCAGCCAGGCGTTGTTGTCCCTTTCGGCGGAGACGTGACAGTCGCTGCACTGCTTGGTCTCTTTGGCGCGGACGGTGTGCGGGACAAACGTGCTGAAGCCCTGGCCGGAGAAGCCTTCGGTCGAGATGGTTTGCTGCGTGTAGTACAGCCATTCGCGATTGGCGTTCTGCGAGCTGACCAGGACGGCGCAGGAAGACCGCACGGGTGCGAAGCGATGGCCGGTGACGGTGCCGTCGACGCCCAGCATGAAGATGTCATCGCGCAGTACCTGAAAGTTGTAGCTGGTGTAATTGCGGGTAATCAACCCTTCATTGTGGAGCATGGGCTTGCGCGCGTTGGCGGTCATCTGGAGATGGCAGCCGAAACACGTCGGTGTCCAGGAAGTGTGGCAGGTATAGCAGGTCATGCTGCTATTGGCGTGTGCGAGCTGCGAGTCATCCGCGGGCATTCTTGAATCGACGAGGCCGTCCTTATTGATGAGCTTGGCGCGCAGCGACTTCAAGCTGAAATGCTCGTTGCCCGGCGTGATGGAGTCGATGGTCTGAACGACTTCCCACTCCTTGTGCTCGTCGGACATGGAACGCTGGAAGAGTTTGCCCTCCCGCCATTCGAACCGGCGCATGCCCCACGGGGTGCGGAGAGCTTCGAGATGGCTGCCGCGGGGCTCGCCAGGGCGAGGTGCGTCGGAAGCAGCGGGGCCGGAGGTCAGGAGAGTGGCTTTCTGGCGAATGGTGCCGTGGCAATCGATGCAATCGATTTCCACGGCGGCGCGGGGCTCGCCATAGACTTTTCCGTTGCCGTGATTATCCTGAGCGAAGTGGCAATCGTTGCACTGCATGCCTTTGTCCAGGTGAATGTCCGCAAGATGCACGGCCTTTGCAAAGCGCTGGGGATCGTCGAATTCGATTTTTTTGCCGTCTTTGTCGAGCCAGTTGCCTTTGCGGTCGTGATTGAAGACCCCGCGGAAAATCCAGCCGTGGCCGTGGAAGTCGGCGAACTGCGTGGTTTTCAACTGCGCGTTGAATTCCGGGCTTCCGGTTTTCTCGAGAAATTTTTCGTCGCTCCACAGGCCGCGCGCGGCGGCGGCTTCGGGATTGCGCAGGAAAGAAGCGAAGCGCTGCTCGTTGGTCAGGTCGCGCTGCTCCTTGGGATACATCTTGTCGCCGTCGATCTCGTTGTCCCACCACGTCAGCCCGAAATAGGTGCTGACCATATTCGTGCCCGGATGCATGTGGCAGATCATGCACTGGCTGGAAGGAATGGAGCGCGTGAACGCGTGCTTGATGGGATGGCCGGATTCATCTTTCTTGATAGTGGGATCGCTGGAGGCGCTGAAACCGGAATGCCCATACCGCGCGTAGGAAGCGGAATGCGCCGGATCGCGGTCGTTGGCGTAAATCACGTGGCACCCGGAACAACCGCTGGAGCGATAGTCGCCCGGATGATCGTTGGTACCCGGAAGTGACAGGATGGGATTGAGCAGACGCGTTTTCTGAAGACCCAGGAAAACGGGATCGGTGCGCAACTCGGTGCCGAAGCCACGGTCGCTGAGCTGATCGTCCGGCTTGCCAGGATCTTCGTCCGGCTTCGGGTTCCCGATTTCACCCTTCTTGCCGCCGCCGCGTTCGAACACCCGCAGGACATTGCCAGGCTGCGAGGTTTCCCATCGGAAAAGAGGTTCCAGGCCGGGCAGCACGCCCTTGTATTTGGTTTCATCGGGGGTTGGCGGGGGAATCGTTTTGAAGGCTTGCGGCTTGCCGTTGCGGCCGTAACTTTCGCCGAAGTGCGCGTTTTTGTAGGGAAAGCCGCCGTTGTTATAGAGGGCCGCGCCCCACAAGAAACCGGCGTGGGTCATCATGCTCGTGGAAACGGCCAGGGTTTCCTTGGCGTGGCAACCGGCAGAGCCGCAGGTTTCGGGCGCCGCGCGAAGGTCGCCGGGATTGATGAACTTCACGTACTCGTAGGATTCCTTATTCCACGTGGTGAAGACGCCCGGAGGAACGGCGGTGCGGCCTTTGAAGATGGCGTTGCGTGGCTGGACGTGGGCTTTTTGCTTGGCGGAAATGTATTCGGCGGATGTCGGCGAGGCGCCTGAGGGAGCAGTGATCTTGTAATCGCCACCGTGACAATCGGCGCAACCGAGATAAAACGTGCGCGTTGGATGCATGGTCGGTTCATCGGTGGCGGTGTGGCAGGAGACGCAGCCGAAGGATTTGCTGTCGGCTTCTTCCTTGGATTCGCCGCGAAGCGCGGATGGCTGACCCTGGGCCGCGGCGGTGGGAACGCGCGAATGGGCGGCGAGCAGGAGTAGAAACCCGGAGAGCGAGAGGGCGCAGAAAGCGAGCAGGCTCGCACGACCGCTCTGGGTGTGCAGCGCTGTGATACGTGCGAGATGTTTGACCGCAGGCATGCGATGGTCCCTCAGAAAGTAAACTTCACCTGTCCAAAAAGCGAGAAAAGTGTGTGTCCGCCGTAAATATCCTTGAAGCCCTGGCCGGGAGTAAGCGCGGAAGCGCCGCCGGTGAGGATGATGTTATCAGTGAGCGGCGGCCGATAGACCACGCCGACGCCGTAGTCCACGCCGATGGTATGGCGGATGGGGGCCTGAAAAAGAATGTCCTGAAGCGGTTCGGTGCGCATGAAGCGGAGGAAATTCACGTTGACGAAGCCTTTGAGCTTGGGAGTGATGTCGATGTCCGTGCCGGCGTTGGCCAGGAAAATACCTGGATTGACGAAGTTGGCCTGGCCTTCTTCTTTATTGGCGCGGAGGCTGGGGATCAGGCTGCCGGGCGAGACCAGCTGAATCGCGGAACCCGTCAGGCGAATGCCTTCCCGATTCCAGAAACTGAAAATGCCGCCGGCGAAAGAAGGAAGATCGACGATGGAATCAAAGCCGCGGGCATGGCCATGCTGGGAAGCGCTATCTCCGGAAGTGTAAAAAGTGGAGAGGCGATAACGAATCCAGTCGCGGTCGTAGGAAAGTTCGACGGCGACCATTTGGGCATTCACGGTGACGCGGCGGCGATCGATGGGATTGAAGGTGTCTTCCCCGACGGCTTGATAGAAGGCGTGCGTGATGTTGTAGCGGCCGATGTGGCCGCTGCCGAGCCAGCCGAAGTATCCGACACGAATCCCGTGGGGAACGGCGCCGATAAGAGGGTTCTGACTGACCACGGCTCCGACCGGCGCGGGACGAACGAGAAAACCGTTGTCATCGAAGTGGATGGTGGCGTCGTCCTTGTTCCAGGCCGCGATAAATTCGGCGGTGTAGCCCTGAAAGAAGAAATCCTGCAGGTAGACGTTGCCGAGGATAACTTGCTGATGGCGCTGGTGGAAGGTGTTGAGGCCGCTGTTGGTGTTTTTCTCCAGGAAGTTGAAATAGGCGACGTTGTACTCGATGCGGTCGGAGTGCAGATTGCCGAAAATGCGCACGGCGGGCTCCTCGTCCACGAAGAGGAAGCCTCGGAAGTCGGCGTTGAACTGC
>JAYVMO010000231.1:0-4026 GCA_043758915.1 Acidobacteriota bacterium
GGCGAGGGTTAATTTTGCGGGGAGGGCTTGGCGAGGGCTTGCTGGACGCTGGGAGGGAGGGAGTTAATGTGTTTGAGCGCGGGGGCGATGGAGTGGCGGCGGGATAAGAGAAAAGCAAGGAGAAGAGGTCTTGCTGCGCTCGAATGACGGGAACAGCTAAAGTCAAAGAAAAAACCAAAGTCAAAAGAGCCGATCTAAAGATCGGCCTCTACAACAAGCGCCCTACAAGGACGTGGCAAGGAATGCGCTCCGCTGGCGGCGCAAGTACTAGAGCGAGTTGGTGACGAAGAGGGCGCAACAGAGTTGGCGGGGAGCGGGCGATTCCTTGACTTGGGGGAGAGGCGACTCAATAATGGTAAAGCATGAGGGTACGCGCTGGAGGCGCTGAAGAGATGTTCCTGGACGTGAAGGAACTGGCGGTTCGCAAGCTGCGCATCCGGAAGAGCTACGCGCCGGGCAGCATCGATTTTCATTCGGCGGAGATCAAGCAGGTGGAGCCGCTGGAAGTGACGGCGACGGCGGAGTTGCTGGAGGGGCAGATTCGGATCGAGGGCAACCTGGAGACGAAGATCGAACTGGTGTGCGCGCGGTGCCTGGAGCCGGTGGTGGAGGATGTAAGCCGGACGTTTGACCTGTTTTATGCGCCGCTGCCCAAAGGGGAGAAGCCGAAAGAAGACCGGCTGAAGGACGATGATACGGAGATCGGGTTTTTTGTAGGAGAAGGACTCTTCCTGGCGGATGTGATCAAGGAGCAGGTGCTGCTGGCGCTGCCGTTGAAGGTGATTTGTCAGAGCGATTGCCGGGGGTTGTGCGCGAATTGCGGCGCGAACCTGAACCACGAAGAGTGCCGGTGTGAGACGCACGCGACGGACCCACGAATGGCCCCTCTCGCGCGCCTCAAGCAGGACTGGCTAAAAAAACAATAGGATTCCGGGCGGAAAGCCCGATACAATCCGCTGCAAGCGAGCGGGTACGAGGAGTATTGCCATGCCTAACCCAAAACGACGGCATTCGAAGAGAAGAACGAGCACGCGGCGGGCGCACGACTTCCTGGAGAAGCCGTCGCTGGCGAAGTGTCCGCACTGCCACGAGATGAAGCAGCCGCACCAGGTGTGTCCGCACTGCGGCCACTACAAGGGCCGCGCAGTGCAAGAGAAGTCGGCGTAAGGAACGTTTCTCGAGTTAGCCCGCGGGCAAACATCCCATGATCACCATCGCCGTTGACGCCATGGGCGGAGACCACGCGCCCCGCCCCGAGGTCGAAGGCAGTGTGCTGGCCGCACGGGAGATGGGTGTGCGGGTGGTGCTGGTGGGCCAACAGAACTTGGTGCGCGCGGAGCTGGCGAGACACGCCTCGCCGAACTTGCCGATTGAAATCGTGGCGGCCAGCGAAGTGATCAGCATGAACGACCACCCGGTGCAGGCGTTCCGCAGGAAGAAAGACAGCTCGGTACACGTGGCGGCGCGGCTGGTGCGCGAGGCCAAAGCCGATGGGCTGGTGAGCGCGGGGAACACCGGCGCGGTAATGACGGTGGCGAAGTTTTTGCTGGGGACGCTGGAGTCCGTGGACCGCATGGCGCTGGCGGCGCCGTTCCCGAACGCCAAAGGCGGCGTTTCAGTGCTGCTGGACGTGGGCGCGAACGTGGATTGCAAGCCGGAGCATTTAGTGCAGTTCGCGGTGATGGGCGAGATTTATTACCGCGCGACGTTTGGGCACCGGCGGCCGCGCGTGGGGCTGCTGTCGATCGGGGAAGAAGAGACCAAGGGGAACGAGTTGACGCGCGAAGTACACAACCGGCTGAAGAAGAGCGCGCTGCACTACATTGGAAACGTGGAAGGCGGGGACCTTTTTTCGGGGGAAGTGGATGTCATTGTTTGCGACGGATTCATCGGGAACATTGCGCTGAAGATTTGCGAAGGGCTGGCGTTGCAGATTTTCGGGTTACTGAAGAAGTCGATACAAAGTTCGCTGGCGTCGCAGGTGGGATTTTTGTTTTCGCGAGGGGCGTTGAAGGGGCTGAAGAAGACGATTGATTACACGGAGTACGGCGGCGCGCCGCTGCTGGGCGTGCGCGGCGTGTGCGTGATTGGGCACGGGCGTTCGAACGCCAACGCCGTGAAGAACGCCATCCGCGTGGCGGCGGGGCTGGCTCGCGCAAGGATCAACGAGAAAATCGAACAGGAGCTCTCGGCCGCGAGCGGTCACGCGTGACGTCGAGAGAGGGGAATTGACAATGGGAAAAGTAGCATTTGTGTTTCCGGGGCAGGCGTCACAATACCCGGGCATGGGAAAAGAGCTGGCGGAAAAGTATCCGGCGGCGCGGGCGGTTTTTGAGGAAGCCGACAAGGCGCTGGGATTTTCGATTTCGCAGATATGCTTCGCGGGTACGGAAGAAGAACTGAAGCTGACGGCGAATACGCAGCCGGCGATTTTGACGTGTTCGGTGGCGGTGTACCGCGTGCTGGCGGAAAAGGGGCTGACGCCGGACTTTGTGGCGGGCCACAGCCTGGGAGAGTATACGGCGCTGGTGGCGGCAGGGGCGCTGAAATTCGCGGACGCGGTGCAACTGGTGCGCAAGCGCGGGATGTACATGCAAGAAGCGGTACCCGCGGGCGTGGGCGCGATGGCGGCGATCATGGGACTTTCGCATGCGGTGGTGGCGGACGCGTGCAAGCGCGCCGCGGAAGGCGAAGTCTGCGCGCCGGCGAACCTGAATTCGCCGGAGCAGACGGTGATTTCCGGGCATGCCGGCGCCGTGAAGCGGGCGGTGGAGGCGGCTTCGCAATTGGGAGCGAAGCGCGCGGTGATTCTGGCGGTTTCAGCGCCGTTTCACTCCGAATTGATGCAGCCGGCCCAGGAAAAACTCGAAAGGGATTTGAAGAAAACGGAGTTCTCTGCATTGCGCGTGCCGTTGGTCACCAACGTCGATGCCGACACTATCGAGACCGGCGACGAAGCTCGCGACGCGCTGGTTCGCCAGGTGACCAAACCCGTGCGATGGGAAGAGTCCGTGCGGTTGCTGATCGATGAGGGCGTGAATACGTTTGTGGAAGTGGGGCCGGGGCGCGTGCTGACGGGATTGCTGCGGCAAATTGAACGGTCGGTGGCGGCGCTGAACGTGGAGGATGAGAAGAGTTTGGCGATGACCATGGAGAAGATTGCGGGGGCGCGGTCGGACGCGGCCTGAGAAGAAGTGGCGAGTGGCTAATGGCGAGAAGGGGAGCCCATCCGAGAGTGGTTGTGCGGGGAAAAACTTTACGCAGAGTTTGCAGAGAACACAGAGGGTACGGAGAAGAGCACAGCCAAGAGTGGTTGTGCTACAAGAAACTCTGACACAGAGATCACTGAGAACGCATAGGGCGCGGAGAAGAGATGTTTAGTTTGAAGGATAAAGTGGCGGTGGTGACGGGGGCGTCGCAGGGAATCGGACGCGACACGGCGCTGGCGCTGGCGGAGGCGGGGGCCAAGGTGGCGGTCGCCGCGCGGAATGAGGAAAAACTGGCGGCGCTGGCGGGAGAAATTGCGGCGGCGGGCGGCGAGGCGTTCGCGGTGAAGATGGATGTGGCGGATGCGGAGCAGGTGAAGGCGGGATTCAAGGCGGTGGTGGAAAAGTTTGGCCGGCTGGATATTCTGGTGAACAACGCGGCGATCACGCGCGACGGCTTGGCGATGCGGATGAAGGTGGAGGATTGGGAAGCGGTGCTGCGGACGAACCTGACGGGTGCGCATTTGTGCATCCAGCAGGCGCTGGGAACCATGATGCGCGCGCGAGCCGGGCGGATTATCAATATCACTTCGATCGTCGCGCAGATGGGGAATGCGGGACAGGCGAACTACGTGGCCGCCAAAGCGGGATTGATTGGCTTGACGAAGGCCATCGCCATCGAGATTTCTTCGCGGAACATTACGGTGAATGCCGTCGCGCCAGGATTTATCAAAACGCCCATGACGGATGTGCTCCCGGATAAAGTGAAAGAGGATTTGAATACGCGGATTCCGCTCGGCCGCATGGGTTCGCCGCGCGA
>JAYVMO010000232.1:0-18638 GCA_043758915.1 Acidobacteriota bacterium
AACTCGCGGGAGATTTCGTCCTTGATGACCACGGTGTGGCAGAGCAAACGGCTGATAACGGCGCGGCGCAGGCGGTCGTCTTCGGAGAGGCGATAGCCACGAGGTGCGAATTTCTCCAGGTTCGAGAAGGACCAGGCCGTCTTGGCGGGAAGGCTCGAGGCGGCGAAGTTCTTCGGAGAAGTACTGGTCGAAGTCGACCCCGAACTCGCGGGAGATTTCGTCCTTGATGACCACGGTGTGGCAGAGCAAACGGCTGATAACGGCGCGGCGCAGGCGGTCGTCTTCGGAGAGGCGATAGCCGCGCATGGTGGCAATGCCGCGATCAGCGACGGCCTTCTCCCAGGAAGGCAGGTCGCGATGATTCTGGGCGTAGGCGTTCAGGATGCCGCTGATGGCGGTGACGCCCATGCCGTAGAGATCGGCGCCCGCTTTGGTGGTGTAACCCTGAAAGTTGCGGTGCAGCGTGCGTTTTTTCTGGGAGATGGCCAGCTCATCGCCGGGCTTGGCGAAGTGGTCCATGCCGATATAGAGGTAGCCGGCTTCGAGAAATTTGAGCATGCCGGTGCGAAAAATTTCGAACTTCTCCAGGCCTTCGGGGAGATGCGCGGCGAAAGAGCCTTGCTGCTTTTTCAGCCAGGGAACGTGAGCGTAGCTGAAGAGCGCCACGCGGTCGGGAGTGAGTTCGAGAATCTGGTCGACGGTGTGCGCGAAGCGTTCGGGTGACTGATAGGGAAGGCCGTAGATGAGGTCCACGTTGATGCTGTCGAAGCCGAGTTCGCGGGCCGCATGGAGCAGATCGCGGGTAAGCTCGAACGGCTGGATGCGATTGATAGCCTTCTGCACGTCGGCGTGAAAATCCTGGATGCCCATGCTGAGGCGGTTGAAGCCCATGCGGCGCAGGGTTTCGAGGTGTGCGCGCGAAGTGACGCGGGGATCGACTTCGATGCCGATTTCGGCGTCGGGTGCGAAGGTGAACTGTTCACGTGTGAAGGAAAACAGCTCTTCGATCTGTTCCGGCGTGAGATAGGTGGGAGTGCCCCCGCCCCAGTGAAACTGCACGACGGGGCGCTCCCGGGAAACGCTACGGCCGACGCATTCCAGTTCGCGCTTCAGAACGCCAAGGTAAGGCGGAGCGACACGCTTGTCTTTCTGGATGATGACGTTGCAGGCGCAGAAGAGGCAGAGGCTCTCGCAGAAGGGAATGTGCATGTAGAGCGAGACTGGCGTTTTGGCGCGATCGGCTTCGCGGTGAACCTGTTCAAGGTCGTGCGGGCCGAAAGAGTCATTCCATACCGGGGCGGTTGGGAAACTGGTGTAGCGCGGGCCTGGTCGATTATAGCGGGCAAGGAAATCTTCGCCGACGTGCAACTCCGCGCGCATTTGATCGAGGCTTGGGTTGGCGAGTGTCACATCGATGGCCTCTTAGCGTGAGTGTGCCGCGGGCTTGGCATCATGGGAAATCGCCTGCTGGCCTGTTTCGATAAAAATCTTCGCATGTTCAACGGGCGTGTGTTGAAGGATGCCGTGGCCCAGGTTGAGTATATGGCCGATGCCACCGAGTGAGGAAACTGTCTCTTGAGTTACGCGGCGAATCTCTTCCGGAGGGCCAAACAAGACGGCTGGATCGACGTTGCCCTGGATGGCGACTTTCGGGCCGAGGGAGGCGCGAAGTTCAAGCAAATTCACCCGCCAATCGACGCTCAGGACATGGGCGCCGGAGCGAGCCACGGCGGGCAGGAGGTGATGCGAAGCCTTGGTGTAATAAATGACGGGGACGACGCTTCCCAAACCGGAAATGATTTCTTGAACTACTGGAAGCGCAAATTCTTGGTAGTCGCGCAGATGGAGTTCGCCGCACCAGGTATCGAACAACTGAACGGCGGTGGCGCCCGCGGCGATCTGCGCCTTCAAATAGGGAATGGTGGCTTGGGCGATGCGGTGGAGCAAATCACGGAAGGTCTTGGGTTCGTGGTGCAGAAAACTCTTTACCGTGGCGAAGCCTTCCTTGGTGCGGCCTTCGACCATGTAACAAGCCAGAGTCCAAGGCGCGGCGGCGAAGCCCAGCACAGGCACGTCGGGACCGGCGGCGCGCACAATGCGGCGGATGGCTTCGGGGAGGAACCCGGTTTCGACTTCTGGATCGAAGAGGACCAGCGCTTCGACATCCTTCTTCGTGCGAACGGGCTGGGGAAGATTTGGGCCTGCGTCGCCGAGTTCGAGCGGGAGTCCCATGGCTTCGGCGGGGATCAGGATGTCGGAAAAGACGATGATGGCGTCCACATGGAGGCGGCGGAAGGGCTGGAGGGAAACTTCGGCAGCCAGATCAGGTGTCTTGCAAACCTCAAGAAAGGCGTGCTTGGCACGGATTTCGCGATACTCGGGCAGATAACGGCCTGCCTGGCGCATCATCCAGACCGGAACGCGTGGGACGGGCTCTCCTCGGCAGGCTCGGAGGAAGAGTTCTTTTCGGGTAAGAGAAGCGGTCTGAGCGGTCATAGTCGGTCTAATCGTAAGAATAACAAATCCCGCGAACTCCTGCTGAATTGCCGAAAGAATCAAGAGAGGATGGACACTGCAGTGCGGGGCTCTTCGCCTCTGGGCTATACTCAGAATGCAGCAGTCGTCCGAGTGGACGGGGGATTGGCATAGCATTGCGCACGCCCAGTGCGGGCAGAAATCCTGCCCATCGGTAATACGAATGGACCATGCGTTTCTCATCTTGACGGTAGTTGCCTATTCGTTCAGCTTGGTGCTGTACGTCCGTTTTCTGTACTCGGGCGGGGAACTCGTCGGCCGCCTCGGGACGGGTTGCCTGGCGCTCGGACTGATCGCACACTATTTCGCGCTGCTGGAGCGATCCCGCGGGTTGCACACCGTTCCTTATCACGATCTATATGGGTCCATGTCCCTGTTCGGGTGGCTGCTGGCGCTGACGTATCTTGGCCTGGAGCTCTACCACCGGCAGCGGTCCGTGGGAGCTTTCGTGCTCCCGTTCATTTTGGTGTTTTTTTTGGCCGCGCATCTGGCTCCAGCCGACCGGCTTTCACCGCCGCAAGCGCATGGAGTGGTTTTTGCGTTTCACGTGACACTTAGCATTTTGGCGTACGCGGCTTTCGCGCTGTCCTTCGTCCTGAGTCTCATGTTTTTGGGAGAAGAGCGGCTCCTGCGCAGCCACAAATTGGGCAACGTGGTGTGGCGGCTGCCGTCGCTTGAGTTGCTCGAGCGCATGAGTTATTCGGGTGTCATCGTGGGACTGGTGTCCATCACCGTAGGGACCGTTTTGGGGTTTGTCTGGGTTGACCGGTTGATGGGGCGATATTGGTTTTACGACCCGAAATACGTGATCACGCTGCTGGTGGTGTTTCTCTACGTACTCTATTTGCGGCTCGCGCGAACCACGGCCTGGCGTGGCGCGCGGGCATCGAAGCTGTGCATCGTTAATTTTGTGGTGGTGGTGCTGAGTTTTACGGTCGTGAATCTATACCTGTCGCATAGTCACCGGTATTTTTAGGAGCGCGCGGCGAACGGCATGGAAATCGTCCTCGTGGGATTGAATCACCGCACGGCGCCTGTCGAGGTGCGCGAGCGGGTGTCGTTCACCGCCGAGCAGGCGCGTCGTGCCGCGGAAGAGTTGCGCGCGCGCGGAATTCTGGAAGAGGCGCTGGTTCTTTCCACCTGCAATCGCAGCGAAGTATACGGAGTGCCTCCCGAATCGTCGCATGCCTGCGCACCGGGACTTTCTTCGTTCTTGAGCGAGTTTCACGCTGTCCGCCCAGACGTGCTGAGCGTCTCTCTCTACCACCACTACGACCGGGAAGCGGTGCGGCATCTCTTCCGGGTCGCGGCGGGCCTTGATTCCATGCTTCTGGGCGAGGCGGAAATTCTGGGACAAGTGCGCGAAGCGTACCGGTTTGCGCACGAACAGGGCGCCACAGGCCCCGTGCTGAATCGTCTGTTTCAAGGGGCGCTGGAAGTAGGAAAGCGCGTGCGCACGGAAACGGAGCTGGGCACGAGGCCGATGTCGGCGGCCTCCGCGGGCGTGAAGCTGGCGGAGCGCATTTTCGGAAAGTTGAACGAGCGCAGCGCGCTGGTGCTGGGCGCGGGAACGATCAGCGAGCAAGTCGTTTCGCAATTGCGCGACCGCGGAATCGCGCACCTTTACGTGATGAACCGGTCGCAGGACCGCGCGGAAGGGCTGGCGCGGCGGTTCGGCGGCAAGGTCGCCGCTTGGGGAAACTGGGAGTCGGCGCTGGTGACCCCGGATGTCGTGGTTTCCTCGTTGGCTTCGGAAGAGCCGGTGCTGCGTTGCGAGATTTTGCGGCGCGCCATGAGCGCGCGGGGAAACCGGGCGCTGCTGCTAATGGATCTTGGCCTGCCGCGAAACATCGAAGCGGCCGCGGCGGACATTTACAACGTTTACCTCTACAACATGGACGATCTGACGGACATCGTTCAGCAAAATCGCAATGCACGCGAGAGCGAGATACCGCGCGCGGAAGTCATCGTGGAGGAGCACGTAGGCAAATTTCTATCCTGGCAGGCGAGCGTCGAACTGATTGGATTGGTCGATGCCTTGCGTGAAAGGCTGCGCGAGCAGCGCGCGGACTTCCTTCGGACGCGGCTGGATGGAATGAAGCATCTCAGCGGGAGCGATCGCGAACGCGTGGAATCGTTGATGGACGAACTGCTCGAAAAGCTGCTGCTTGAGCCGGCGCAGCGCATGCGAGGCGAAAAGGAGCTGCGCCGCAAGATTCGCAACGTCGAAGCGCTCCGCGATCTGTTTCTTTCAAACCGGGAGAAGCCGTGAGACCGCTGCGCATCGGCACACGGGGAAGCTTGCTGGCCAAATGGCAGGCGGATTTTGTGCGCAAGCAGCTTTTCGCGGCCACCGGCGTCGAGGCCGAGATCGTGATCATCAAGACCTCGGGCGACCGCTTGCAGCAGGCCCCGCTGACGCAGATCGGCGGCAAGGGCATTTTCATCAAGGAGCTGGAAGACGCGCTACTCGAGGAGACCGTGGACCTCGCGGTGCACAGCGTGAAGGACATTCCCACGGATACTCCTTCGCGGTTGTGCTTTCCGGCGGTATGCCGGCGGGATGATGTGCGCGACTGTGTGGTGTCCGCGAAGGGGGCTACGCTCGCGAATCTCCGCGAAGGCGCTCGCGTGGGCACCAGCAGCCTGCGGCGCCAGGCGCAGCTCCGGCATCTTCGTCCCGACCTGGATGTGCGCGAGCTTCGCGGAAACGTGGATACACGCTTGCGCAAAGTGGAAAGCGGCGAATACGATGCGATTCTGCTCTCGAAGGCAGGCCTCGACCGGCTTGGCTGGAGCCAGCGCATCACGGAAACGCTTTCGCCGGAGGTGTGCATGCCCGCGGTGGGGCAGGGAGCCATCGCGGTGGAAGCGCGGTTGAAAGATACGGAAGCGGCGGACGCTCTTATGAAGCTGGACGATGCGGAAACGCGCACTGCGATTATTTGCGAGCGCGCCTTGCTCGCGAAGCTGCAGGGCGGCTGCCAAGTGCCACTCGGTGCGTGGGCACGTATCGAACGCGGCGAACTGGTGCTCGAGGCGTGCGTGTGCTCGGTGGATGGCGTTCAGTACGTCAAGCAGCGCGCGACGGCTCCGCCCGATCAGGCGGCCCAACTGGGCGAGCACATGGCGCGTCTGCTGATCGAGGCGGGAGCGCAGAGCATCCTGGAAGAAGTGGGCCGGCAGCGTGGCTGACAAGGATTCCTCTCCGCTAGCCGGCAAGCGCGTGGTGGTTACCCGCGCGGCGGAGCAGAGCGCGGAATTAGTGGAGAAACTTATTTCGCGCGGGGCAATCCCTACTTTGCTTCCACTCGTCTCGTTCGCGGCTCCGGAAGACCATGCTCCGATGGACGCGGCGTTGGCAGAGTTGGAGGGGTTCGACTGGGTCGTATTCACGAGCGTGAATGCCGTGCGCTCCGTCGCCGCGCGCTGGAAATCACTTGGCCGAAGCCAAAAGCAGCTAGCTGGTGTGGCACACGTTGCGGCCGTGGGCCCAGCAACCGCGGAAGCGGCCAAAGAAGCGGGATTTCTCGTGGATCGCATCGCAACTACCCACAATGGCGTGGCTCTGGCGCACGAACTTGGGGAACTGGTGCGCAATAAGAAAGTTTTTCTGTCACGGAGTGACCGCGCAAATCCAGACTTGCCCGCGGCCTTGAAGCACTACGGCGCGCGAGTGACCGAAGTCATCGGCTATCGAACCGTACGCCCGAACGACACAGATCGCGAGAAGTTGAACGAGATTCTCAACGGCGGCGCGGATGCGATTCTGTTTTTCAGTCCAACGGCGGTAAATTACTTCGAGGAGATATTGGGCCACGGGCAATTGCGTATCGCGCAGGATAAGATGGCCATTATCGCCATCGGGCCGGTCACAGCGAGCGCATTACGTGATGCAAAGGTTGAGTCCATGTTGGTAGCCACAGACACGACGCTGGACGCAGCCGTGGATGCTCTCGCAGACTATTTCGCCGGGAGAGGTAAACAGCTCCAGGCGGGGGTGAAGCAAGGATGAGCTATCCCACGCATCGGCCGAGACGCTTGCGGCGCACCGAAGCGCTGCGTGGCCTCGTTCGCGAGACGCGACTGAGCACCGCGGGCTTGATCTATCCGATGTTTGTGTGCCCAGGGACGAAAGTGCGCACGGAAGTCAGCTCGATGCCGGGGATTTTTCAGCAATCGGCGGATCAGATCGTCGAAGAGTGCAAAGAGGTGCAAGCTCTCGGAATTCCGGGAGTCATCTTGTTCGGCTTGCCCGAATCGAAAGATCCACGCGGGGCGAGTTCGACTTCCGCGCAAGGTGTGGTGCAGCGGGCTATCGAGGGCATTCGCAAAGCAAAACTGAATCTGCTGGTGATCACCGACGTGTGCCTTTGCGAATACACGGATCACGGCCACTGCGGCGTGATCGAAAATGGAGAAGTGGCCAACGATCCTACGCTCTCGATTCTTGCGGAGCAGGCGTTGTCGCACGCGCGAGCCGGCGCGGATATTGTCGCGCCTTCGGACATGATGGACGGCCGCGTGATAGCCATTCGGAAAGCGTTGGACGAGCACAAATTTGAAAACATCGCGATTCTTTCCTACGCTGCGAAGTATTGCTCGGGTTTTTACGGCCCTTTCCGTGAGGCTGCGCAATCGGCGCCGCAGTTTGGCGACCGGCGCAGCTATCAGATGGATCCTGCCAATGCGCGCGAAGCGCTCAAGGAAGTCGCACTCGATCTGGAAGAGGGCGCGGACATGGTCATGGTCAAGCCCGCGCTCCCCTATTTGGACATCGTTCGCCGCGTCCGCGAGGCATTCGACGTGCCAGTTGGCGCGTACAACGTCAGCGGCGAATACGCGATGGTGAAAGCAGCGGCGCAAAAGGGCTGGCTGGACGAGCAACGCGTGGTCCTGGAGATACTCACCGGCATTCAGCGGGCCGGCGCGGAGATTATCCTGACGTATCATGCCAAGGACGTCGCGCGCTGGCTGAAGCCGTGATAATTTAACGCGGAACATTATGAGCGCGACTCCATCGATACAGCGACGCGAGCGGAAACGTTCCCGGGAGATTTTCGAACGTGCCGAGCAGGTGCTGGTCGGTGGCGTGAACAGCCCTGTACGCGCTTTTCGTTCCGTTGGCGGGCAACCGCTGATCATCGAGCGCGGACGCGGACAGCATCTCTACGACGCTGACGGGAATGAATTGCTGGACTATGTGTGTTCGTGGGGAGCGATGCTCCTTGGCCACGCGCATCCCGCGGTCAGCGCCGCCATTGCCGAGCAAGCACAACGAGGCACGAGTTTTGGCGTGACAACCGAGCTCGAGGTGGAACTGGCGACTCTCATCACCCGGGCAATCCCGTTTATCGAAAAGATCCGCTTCGTTTCCAGCGGCACGGAAGCGACCATGAGCGCCCTGCGGCTGGCGCGGGGATTTACCACGCGCGATCTCCTGGTGAAATTCGAAGGCTGTTACCACGGCCACGCGGATAGTTTTCTTTCACAAGCCGGCTCGGGGCTGGCCACCCTCGGCATTGCCGAGTGTCCCGGTGTGCCGCAGGCGCTGGCGCAGCTCACCCTGAATGCACCGTACAACGATCTTCCCGCAGTGGAGCGGCTTTTCAGCGAGCACAAGGACAAGATCGCCGCGGTAATCGTCGAACCGATCGCGGCGAACATGGGTGTGGTCTTGCCGGAGCCAGGATTTCTAACGGGATTGCGGGACATTGCGCGCAAGCACGGGGCGCTGCTCATCGTGGACGAGGTCATCACGGGCTTTCGAATGCACAATGGCGCGGTGCAACAGCTCATGGGCATTGAAGCAGATCTCACCACGCTGGGGAAGATCATCGGTGGTGGAGTGCCGGTGGCAGCCTACGGCGGACGCGCAGAGATCATGAATCACCTTGCGCCCCTGGGACCCGTCTATCAGGCGGGAACTCTCGCTGGAAATCCGCTGGCCATGAGCGCGGGAATCGCCACATTGAAACAGTTGAGCGCGCCGGGCTTCTATGAAGCAATCCATCTGCACGCGCAGCGTCTGGTTGCCGGCCTGCGGCAAGCGGCGGTGGAGGCGCACATTCCCGCGCAGGTGAATGCCATGGGCTCACTCACCACGCTATTCTTCACATCCGAGCCGGTGCGGAATTATTCCGACGCCAAGCGCTCGGATACCAAGCGTTACGCGCGGTATTTCCGGGAGATGCTGGACCGCGGAATTTTCCTGGCGCCGTCGCAATTCGAAGCGGCATTTGTTTCGGCTTCTCATACCTCTGCAGATATCGATCAAACACTTTGCGCGGCACGCGACTCCCTGAAGGCTGTTGCGGCGGATGCGGCAGGTTGAGCCAACAGGAAGACTAAATCGCCATGCACGAGGGTGTGGAACTTCCGGAAGGCCATCACGAACACGGCGACAATCCGCTTGTTTTGCCGGTTTCGATAACCATTTCGATCCTCGCGGTCCTGGTTGCCGCAGTGACCCTGCTCGGGCATCGCTCCAGTACGGAAGAATTGCTGCTGCAGTCGCAGGCCACCGACCAATGGGCTTACTATCAGGCCAAGAACATCCGCCTCCATGAAATGCAGAGCATCGCAGACCTTTTGGGTTCTCTGGCGCCGCGGGATAAGGAAAAGACGGAAGCGATGAGAGAGAAGTATCTCAAGGAAGTCGAGCGCTACGCAGGGGACAAGGATGAGATCGGCGAGAAGGCCAAGGAATTTGAGAAAGAGCGCGACGTGCTGAGCCGCCGCACGGACCGCTTCGACGGTGGCGAGGCATTGCTGGAGATCGGCTTGGTCATCTGCTCGATCACCTTGCTGACCAAGCGCCGTGGTTTCTGGTTCGCCGGCATGCTGATTGGTGCTGCCGGTGTCCTGCTGGCCCTGACTGGCTTCCTTCTGCACTAAATGTATTCTCAGTCGCGGAATTCGCAATCAGGCGCGGGCCGGCGGCTGCGAGCCTCGCAGGCGAACCACTTCCTCCATGAGCCTCTCAAGTCGTCCAAGCAATTCCTGGTGGCGGACGTCTTCCGTTGCCGGCTTTTTCCCCATAAAGGTTAGGGTTCCGCCCGGCTCGAGCACGCATTGTTCCACTTCGGCGAGCGATTCAAATCCCTGCTTGCGCGCGGCGGCCTCGAGCTGAGGCATGGTGATAAGCTCCTTCTTCAGGCGCTCGATACGAACCTGGCCATTCGAAACCAGCACATCCGCCTCTCCTTCGACAATCTGATCCAGTTTGCGGTGATCGTACAAAAAGCGCACGACAAGATAATTGATCAGCAGAAGAGACGAGGCCCCGACGATACCGCCGGTAACGCTGTTGTCCTCGCCGATGATGGCGTTCTGGACGGTGTTCGAGAGCGTCAGCAATACCACCAAGTCAAAGGGATTGAGCTGCACCAGTTCGCGCTTGCCGGAGAGCCGGAGGCTAACCACCAGGAAAACGTAGACGATTACCGGGCGGAGAATTTTCTCGAGCAGGGGCAGTCCCAGGACGAACATGTCTTTCCACGTATCGTGCATCGCAGCGTCGCCTCCTCAATGTTTTGGCGGAAGTCCTCGAAGTTCATGCTTCGAGGCGTCTTTTGAATGGAGGCAGCCTAGCATGCGCCGGAGTGGTAGTGAAGCCGGGCAGCTAGGGACAAGCGCCTGTCCTTTCGTACAGTCATCCTTTGGCGACCTGCCTGTATGCGCAGACGCCTAGCCGGAAGAAAAACTCGTATGATACGAAAGGTCTATTTTCCCTAGGGTTAGCAAGGCCGCTGTGGACAAAGGTGTGTTCCGCAGAGGCTTCAGGATTGACGACCGCCGCGGTGCTATTTGCGCAGGCCGGTTTGGTAAGCAGCGACCCAAATGTCAGAGCGCGCGACTACTGAGCCAGGCATGGTTGCGGGGCCGGAGCAACTCTCCGCTTTGCTGGACTCCGTTCGTGAACTCCACGCCCTTCTGAGCGCGGAAGGCACAATTCTCTATGCCAGCGCTGGGTTTACGCGCGTCCTGGGCTACTGCCCGGACGAACTGCAGGGCCGACCGATGTCCTCCCTGGTGCACCCCGGCGATCAGGAACTTGCGCAGGAACAACTGAAGGAACTGGCCGGAGCACCCGGCGTGACGATCACGGAACGCTGTCGGCTGCTCGTAAAGGGCGGAGGCTGGCGCTGGTTCGAGGGCACCGCGCGCAACCGCCTGAACGAGCCGGGAGTCGCTGGAATCGTCGCCAGCTATCTGGACGTCAGCGCGTTGCAGCGCATGGAGTCCGAACGCCAGGTGATTTCCGAGGTGGTCCAGGCGCTCAACCAGACATCCAACCTGGATCAGTTGCTGCAGCGCATTCATCAGGCACTGAAAAAAGTTTTGTACGCCGAAAATTGTTTTGTTGCGCTGCATGCTCCGGAAGAAGATACGTTTTCCTTTCCTTTCTTTGCGGACCGCTTCGACTCCGCGCCCCCGCCACAAAGAATAGACCGCAGTTGCACCGCTTTTGTTTTTCGCACGGGCTGCGCCATGCTGATTCCCCAGTCGGAATTTGACCAGCTGGCAGCGAGAGGGGACGTGGAACTGGTGGGTTCGCCGTCGCCGGCCTGGCTGGGCGTTCCGCTGAAAACGCCGACGGCCACCATTGGCGTCCTCGTCGTGCAGCACTACGAAAATGAAAACGCTTACGACATGCGCGACCTGGAGTTTCTCGACTCGGTGGGCGGGCACATCGCGCTGGCCATTGAACGGCGGCGCGCCGAAGATGCCCTTCGCCGCAGCGAATCGATATTCCGCCTGCTGTTTTCGCACACGCCGTTGCCGACCTGGGTGATCGATCAAGAGACGCTGAGGTTCCTGCAGGTAAATGAGGCCACCATCCGTCTGTACGGCTACACCGCCGAGGAGTTCGAAAAACTGAACACCTTCGATATCGTCGCGCCGGAGGAAGCCGAGCGCCTGCGCAATCACTTTGGCCAGTCACCCATGCAAGGAAGGTACGTTGGCACTTGGAAGCACCGCAAAAAAGACGGCCAGAAGATTGATGTGGAAATCATCTCGCACGAGTTCGTGCATGGCGGGCACCGCGTGCGATTGGTTGTCGCACAGGACATCACGGAGCGCCATCAGTTGGAAGAGCAGCTCCGCCAGGCTCAAAAAATGGAGGCAGTTGGGCGCCTGGCAGGCGGCGTAGCGCACGACTTCAACAATCTCCTGATGGTCATCAAGGGCCACACGGAAATGCTGCTGAACGCTTCGTCTCCCGGCGATCAAATTTCCCGGAAGATCGGGCAGATCGACCGGGCAGCGGACCGCGCCGCGTCGCTTACGCGTCAGTTGCTGGCGTTCAGCCGCATGCAGGTGCTGCAACCGCGCGCGATGAATCTGAATGGCGTTGTGGAAGAGATGGGTAAGCTGATTCCGCGGCTGATCGGGGAGGACATCGAGTTGGTCATCCGGACCTTCCCCGATCTGGGAACCATCCGCGCCGACGCCAGTCAAATGGAGCAAGTGATCATGAATTTGGCGGTGAACGCGCGCGATGCCATGCCCGGTGGCGGCAAACTGCGCATTGAGACTTCCAATGCGGAGCTGGACCGCTCCTACAACGCGTCGCATCCCGTCGTTCAACCGGGCCGCTATGTCCTGCTGGTGGTCACCGACACCGGCACGGGCATGGACCCCGAGACGCAGGCTCATATTTTCGAACCGTTCTTCACCACCAAAGAGCAGGGCAAGGGAACCGGGCTGGGACTCGCCACCGTTTATGGTGTAGTGAAACAAAGCGGCGGCTTTATTTGGGTCTACAGCGAGATTGGCAAAGGAACTTGCTTCAAGATTTATCTGCCGCGCGTCGATCAGTTGGCGGAGAACCCCGGCGCGCCGCAGCCCTTTGCCGAAGCGCCGCACGGTACGGAAACGGTTTTGCTGGCCGAAGACGAGCAGGACGTGCGCGAGGTGGCGCGCGAGTTTCTTGAATCCGGGGGCTACAAAGTCCTGGAAGCTTGCAACGGAGCAGATGCCTTGCGGCTGGTGGCCGAACACAAAGGCAGCATCGACCTTCTGGTGACCGATATGGTTATGCCGGGGATGACGGGACAGGAGCTTGCAGCGCGGCTCCAGCAGCAGCGTACCGGCCTGAGCGTCATCTACATGTCAGGATATAGTGAACACGCAGCAGCAGAGGCCGCGCAGGCTGATGCTTCGGTGCGGCTGCTGACCAAGCCGTTCAGCCGCGGCGCCATCCTCCGCACCGTCCGCGAAGTGCTCAGCCACGCTGGCGGAAAGTAAGCTTCCGCTCCGCAATCCTCTCCCGAAAAAAATTCAAGACAAGTTGGGATGCTTGCGATGCCAGTCCGTGTGCATCTGAAATGTGCGCGCCGCCTGAATGACGGCAAAATCATCGCCCGCTCGAGCCACGAATTGTAAACCGACAGGAAGTTTCTTGTCCGTGAAACCGCAGGGAACCGAAAGCGCCGGCAGACCGCAGAGATTTCCAATCGCGCCAAGTGGGTCGGGAAAAACCAGCCCTGTTTCGAGATTTAATTCCAGAGGCGTCGCGGCCACAGGCATGGCCGCCGTCACCAGAACGTCGAACGATTCATACAGCGCATCCATCTTCTTTTGCAGAATCTCGCGCACGCGCAGCGCCTGAAGATAGTCGGCGCCCGAGAATTGCTCGTTGATATAGCCCGCGAGCCGCCCGAGAGGATCGGTCAATTCACTGACGCGGCCAGAACGAATCAGCGGCCGAAATGCCGCAGCGCCTTCCACGGCCACAACTATGTTTGCGGCGTCTTCCCAGGGGCCGGAGGGAAGCGCGGCGTCCTTCACACTCGCCAAGTATTTGTGCAACACCTTTTCCGCGGCCTCGAGGGCTTTCGCCACGCCGGGTTCCAGCGATTTCCAGGCGTTGGTCAGCCACCCGATCCTCAGCGGGCGGGCTTTCAGCTCCATCGACGGGGAATAGGTGAATGCGGCTTTGTCGATCAGCAGGGTGCTGCGGTCTTTGGGATCATGTCCGGCGATGACCGCGAAAATCCGCGCGCAGTCTTCGGCGGTGCGTGCGAGCGGCCCGATCTTGTCCATGGATGGCGCAAGCGCCATCGCACCGTAGCGGCTTACGCGGCCATAGGTGGGCCGCAGGCCGCTGACTCCGCAGAAGGAGGAGGGGCAGATGATCGATCCCCAGGTCTCGGTGCCGATGGCGAACGCCGCCAGCCCGGCCGCGACAATCGCTCCAGAGCCGGAGGAAGAGCCGCAGGTCCAGCACGTGCTGTCCCACGGATTTTTTGTTTCACCTTGCAAAGACGCGGAGGCATAGCGGTAACCCATGCCGCCAGCAAGCTCGATCATCGAGGCTTTGCCAATCAGCACGGCGCCGGCGCGATTCAGGTGTTCGATCACCGTGGCGTCGTAATCGAACACCTGGCTGGCATAGGGCTTTGCGCCCCAGGTCGTCGGAATATTTTTTACCGAGAGAAGATCTTTTGCGGCGTAGGGGATTCCATGCAAAGGGCCACGGTAATGACCGTGATGGATTTCCTTTTCCGCCGCTTCGGCCTGCTGCAACGCCAATTCCGGTGTCAGCCGCGCGTAGGCGTTCAATCGCGGACCAAGTTTCTGGCTGCGTTCGAGATAGCGCTGAGTCAGCTCGACGGGCGAAAGCGTTTTCGCCTGGATGCGCTTGGCAAGCTCACTGACGGGCAGATAGAAAAGCTCTTCGCCGGGCATGGGGTTTCCTCAGTGTTTCTTGGCGGCATCCGGAAAATTTTCCGGGGCCGGCGTTGCAACGGGTTTTTTCTCGCGTTCCAGGAGTGGCTTCAAATAGAGCGCCGATCCGTCGCCGTTGGCCACCGCGTAGGCTCGCAAGCGGTCGAGAGGCGGCTGTGCCGCAAAGCACAAACGCCGAATGTCCGCCTTCTGCTCTGCGGAGAACCGGCTGCCGTATTGCCCGAGAATGGTCTGGAAACGAGAATCGGCTTCCGATTGCGATGCGGGAGAAAGCTTTGGGAGAGCCGAAGTTTGTTGCGGTTGCGCCAGTGCGAAGACCTTCTCGGCCGCAAAACTTTCCGCTGGCGACAGGTAGGCTACCGCGGAAGCCATCGCGGCCCGGCGTGCAAACTCCCGGCGCGAGATAGCACCACTCTTCTTACCATTCATATAGCCGCTCCCCTGAAAGCGCGGCACGAAAGACCGCAGAAGGAGGCTACCGAATCCCGCTCAGAGGGTCAACCCTTACAATGGGAAAAAGGAAGCTATTCGATTCTCGTAAGCGTTTGGATTTGTTGTTCCAGCGCCTGGTTATACTGCCGCTCGATCTGCAGCTCGGCTTGCAGCTTCTTGACGAGCAGGTCCAGGCGCGCGATTTCACCGCGCAGCTTGAGCACGTCGCTCGAGCTGGGCGCCGGGCGCGCTGGCGCTGGCGGGGCCGCCTGAGTGGGAGCATAGACATTGGATGGGGGCGCCGGCTGGGGCGTAAACGCCTCGGCGAGCGCACGCGGCCAAACCGATTCAGATGGCCTCTGCTCTGGAACTACGGGAGCGGCAGCCTGCGGCGGTGCGGCCACTGGAGCCGGAGCAAAGAGCGAACTCAGTGAACTTGATGGTGCAGGCCGTTGCGTTACCGGCGCTCTCTCGGCGCTCTTCGGATTGAGCAAGCTTTTCACTCTGGCGATCAGTTCCTGCGGCTGAAACGGTTTGCGGATCAGTTCGTCGGCTTTCACCGCAACTGCTCTGTCGGCCACGCTCTTGTTCACCACCCCGGACATCAGCACGACCGGGGTCGCGCCATACTCGGGGTGTTGCTTGATCTGGCTGCAGACGGAGTAGCCGTCCTGGTCGGGCATGATCACGTCGGTGATCACCGCATCGGGCCGGTTTTGTTCGAACTGGGCGAGAGCGGAGGCGGCATCGGCACAGGTAATGACATTAATATTTTCGCGGCGGAACGCGATCTTAATGACTTCGCGCATGGTGGCGCTGTCATCGATAAAGTACACGGTCGGCGTGGCCTTGGCTGGAGCTTCACCCAGCGGTGGAACGGTCATCGCTTCGCTCATAACGCTTCCTTGTCCGCCATGTCACGCACTCCCTCGTCAAATTCCCGCATGGCATCGAGCATCAAGTCCGTGGCCGAGCGCAGCACGGTCCGCTGCGCCGAGCTTGCCCCGTAAACAAATTTGTAGACACCGGAGCCGCCCTGTACGCAGCTCTTCAGGATATGGATCACCGCCTCGTCGCCGAACAGGCTTCCGCACTCCGCGTGGGTGATCTCCCCCGCGTCGAAAAAGAGAACCGCGTCCGTATCGCCGGCGTTGATGTGCAGCGCCCCGGTCTGATGGGCGTGCCCGAGCATTTGCATCACACCGGGCAGGTCATGGTGCGTCAAGCTGCCGCTTAGGCTGGTGTCCGCCTGCGCCAGCATTTGCGTTGGCTGGAATCCTTCGGCCTTGCTGATGATGATCTGTTTGATGTGCGTGGCGATCACCGCGGGCGCGCCGTGGCGGTCGATATAGTCGTCGCAGCCCGCCTGGAACGCTTCCATCAAAGCGCGTTGGCTGCCATCGCCAAGCGCGATGATGGGCAGGGAAGCGTTTTTTTGGTCGGCCCGTATAATCTTGGCAATCTCCAGTGCACCCATCTCCCGCATATTCGTAGAGCAGAGGATGGCGGTCGGCGTGTCGTATTCGAGCGTGGTAAGGGCGAATGCCGCCTGCGTGCTGGTCACCACTTCAAACCCTTCTCGTTTCAGCGCGTCGCTCAAACGCTTCGAGAAATAAACATTGCTATCGATGAGAAGCACCTTTGCGGCGCGGCCGGCGACGATCATGGGCGTGCCTCGAGGGCGCCAAGCTCGGCGCCGGGCCGCGCTTCGCGGGCGGGGCCGGGCGTCAGCGCATCGGTATTCAGCACTTCAATCACTTCGCCGTTGTGCGAAATCCAGCCGGCCACGTGCGGCGCATCCGTTGCGCCCGCCTCGGTCATCTCCGCGTTGATCAGTTCGCATTCGCCGGTTACCGGCAGGGCCACCCATTCGGTGTGCCGCGCGTAGTGACGCACGGCGATCAGATAAAAGCGGCGTGCCGTCAACGATTTGCCGATGAGCTGTTCGGCAACGTCGCAAACGGGCACGATGCGCCCGCGTCGCAGAATCACCCCTTCGACTCCAGGCGTGCGGTGCGGAAAGCGCAACACCCGGCTCGGTGCAACCAATTCCGAGATCTGTCCAGCGGCCAAGGCGAAGCGCCGCTCGCCCAGCCGCAGCAGGACGAACGATTGCGATTCGAATTCAACGGTGCCCGTCATTGCGCCGCTTCTGTCCCTTCCCTGATCTCCGTTGTCGCGCCGCCAGCTGCTTCCGCAAGCGGCACGGGGGCATCCAGCAGGGCCAACTCTTCCTGTGTCAAGAATCCTTCAGGGTTCACCACCGGTACGACGTTTTGGTCCAGCGCCGTCAGTCCTCGATACCACTGCCGCTCTTCGTGACAGAAGGCTTGCGGCAGCGCCTGGAGCATGGTCATCGTGGACATTTTTTCGATGCCATCGAGTAGCAACGCCGTTCTGGTGCTCCTCATTATGAAAACGAGCGCGCTTGGAGAAACCGGCAAACCAAAATGCAGCGCCCCATTCACGACGTACAGCGATTTATCTCCCCGCCGCACCATGTGCTTGACTTTTTTCAGCACCGGCGAGGCAATCTCCGCGGCTGCACCAGCCAGGCTATCGACGCTGCGTACTTCCTGGACGGAAGAAGACGAGATGGCGAAAAGTTGGCCGCTTACGCGAAACAATATGATCTGTTCGCTGCGCGCTGCGCGTCGCTTGGATGGAGCGGCCAGACGCATCAGCGGGCTCCCACGGGGGTTGTGCGGCAGATTCCCAATACGCGCTTTTCAATCGCGGCGTAGACATCGTCAATGCCCAGCACCTGATCGACTGCGCCTGCCTTGATGGCTTCGGCAGGCATCCCGAAGATCACCGAGGTGGCTTCGTCCTGCGCCAGCACCAAGCCGCCGGCGGCTCTAATGGCCTTGGCACCCGCTGTTCCGTCATTCCCCATGCCCGTCAGGATGGCGCCGATGCTTATGGCTCCGGCATAGGCAGCCACGGATTCCATCGTGACGTCGATGTTCGGTAGGTAGCCGTTGATGCGCCCGGATGTACCGTCGAGCTGCATGCGGCCTGTCGCCGTTACCCGCAAATGTTGCCCGCCGGGGCAGATGTAAAAGGTGCCCGGAAGCAGCGATTCGTTGGCTTCAGCCTCCTTCACCCGGATGCTCGTAAACTCCGCGAGCTGCGCGGCATATTGCGTGGTAAAGGCCGCTGGCATGTGTTGCACGAGAATCACCGCCGCGGGGAATTCGCGCGTGAAGCCCTGCGCCAGCCGCATGACCGTTGCGGGTCCGCCGGTGGAAGCCGCCAGAACGACAACGGGGAAGCGCTGATCGAACCCGGAAGCGGGCGTGGTGCGTTTGTTGACGGGTGCCGCCGGAGTCAGTGGTTTTCCGGCCGCATTCTGAATTGTGGAAGCGAGCCGCGAGGCGGTACGCACCACGCGAACCTTGGCCGCCATGCGCACTTTACGCACGAGGTCTTCCTTTACGCTCTGCATGTCCAGGTCGATGCCGCTGGATGGCTTGGCGACGAACTCGATCGCGCCAAGTTCCAGCGCACGCAGCGTGCTTGCCGCTCCTTCACGCGATTCCGAACTGACGATGACGATCGGTCGCGGATTCGTAGTCATGATCTCCGCGGTCGCTTGCAGCCCGTCCACGCGCGGCATGTTGATGTCCATGGTGATGACATCCGGCTTCAGCGATTCCGCGAGGGAAACCGCTTCCCGGCCGTCCTTGGCATGGCCGACTACCTGTAGCTGTTCGTCGGCGTTGAATATGGTTTCCAGCACCTTGCGCATGAAGGTGGAATCGTCGACGACGAGCACGCGGTATTTTTTGTTGATGGTCGCCATCGCTCGTCTACGCTACCGGCACAACCCGACGCGCCGCCTCCGTTCCCATGAGTTGTTCGATTGCCGCGATCAGTTGATCTTCCTGGACCGGCTTCGTCAGAAAAGCCGCTGCGCCTTCCTTCATGGCGCGGTCGCGATGCTTCGCGCCGGCGCGTGAAGTCACCACTAA
>JAYVMO010000233.1:0-2268 GCA_043758915.1 Acidobacteriota bacterium
CGGAAGTGAATCTGGACCACGTGGAAGCGGTAGTGGATGGAATTCTGGAGGAGTGGGATCCCGAGGACGTGGTGTGCAGCTGGAAGCTGCATCGCAAGATCGGGGAATTTCTGATGAAGACGACCAAGGGAAGAGGGATTTTGCGTTCGGCGTATGAGTACAACGTGCCGGTTTTTGTTCCAGCGTTCAGCGATTCGGAACTGGGAATTGATTTTGCGCTGAACCGTATGGCGCGAAAGCAGGATGGACGGCGGCCATTGCGCTTTGATCCATTTGAGGATTTTGAAGCCTTCGCGGCGCAGATGATGGGCGCGAAAAAGATGGGGATTTTCACGGTGGGCGGAGGAGTGCCGCGGAACTGGTCGCAGCAATTCGGGGTGTATGCGGAATTGCTGGCGCGGCGCGGATACAAGAAGGTGCCGTTGAAGCGGTATGCGTACGGCGTGCGCATTTGCCCGGAGCCAGTGCATTGGGGCGGGCTGAGCGGGAGCACGTATACGGAAGCGGTTTCCTGGGGGAAATTTGTGCCGCCGGAAGAGGGCGGACAGTTGGCGGAAGTGTTTGAGGATGCGACCGTAGCGTTGCCGCTGGTGGTGGGAGCGGTTTTGCAGAGGATTGGTTATTTGAAGAGGAAGACGAAGAAGAAAAAGAAATAAGGGGCAGAGAAAAGCATTTAAGAGTTCAGGGTTCAAAGTTCAATATGCGATATTCGCGATCGCGGGCCCTCAGCGGCTAAAGCCGAATGTTTGTTCGGCGATCGTCGGTGCTGAAGCACCGACCTACAAAGTAGTGAGAAATAGAAAAGCGGACCATTTGGTCCGCTTTTCTATTGTGGAGCAAATTTTTTGTGAGAGCTAGTCGTTTTCGCCGATCAGAAATGCAGCGGTTAGAACAGTGGTCCACAGGCCGCGTTTGTCGCCGACGGCGGATTGCGTGATGTTCATAGTGCGGACAATTTTGTTGGAGATGCGATAGACCTCTTTTTTTTCGTCCCAGGACAAATCGGGATCAAATTCAACGTTCAGCGTGGTGGCAAGCATTTCTGCGGCAAGTTCTTCGGCATATTCGCCGGCGACTTCTTCGGTTTCGCCGAAAGAATGGTGCTCGGAGAGATAACCGTACATGGTTTTATCGGCGGGAAGCGCGAGGCCGATGCTGCTGGCGATCAAGCGATGCGGTTCCTTGGTGGAATTTTCGCTGATGACGGTAAAAGCGACCTGGCCGGGGCGAATCTGCTTCAAACCTTCGCTGCGGGAAATTAATTTGCAGTTGGGAGGGAAGATGGAAGAGACGCGAACGATGTTGCAAGCAGCGATCCCGGCGTTACGAAGAGCCAGCTCAAAACTGGAAAGGCGTTCGCGATGTTTGCCGACGCCTTTGGTGATGAAGATTTTTTTAGCGACGAACGCCATAGTGCTGGGCCGCGGCCTCCGTGAGTGATTGCGCGCTCAGAGGCGCGGTCCATTGAAAAGTAACAAGAAGGTATCCGAGTGTCAATGAAAGAACACGATAAATCGAGAATGTTTTCGAAATCGCGGCGAGATACGGGGAGAAATTGTAGTAAAAAAGAAAATCTAACGATTACAGCCGGCAAAAAATCATTCTCCGGCGACGTGGCGAACTAATTTTCCGAGCGGACGGCAGAGCGCCAGAACGATCCCGAGCTCTTTGGCGGAAAAATCGGGGCCGGCTAAGGAGGAACTGGAGCCTTTTCGGCTGATTTGGATCACGCCGACAACTTTTCCGTCGCACACAATCGGCGCGCTGATGATTTTTTGAATAGCTTCGCCCCCGCCGTCCGAGGTTTTCACACTTTCGAAAACGCTGGCATGGCGAACATTGGAAAAACTGTTATTTATTTCCGCGCGGCTTTCCCGCGCGGTGCGGGCGGCCAAGGCGAAATTGCTGGAAAGCGGGATGAAACCGACGTTTTTCAGGGCCGGCGGTACCAGGAAATGCAAGCGGCGCCAGCGGTTGGAAACTCCGAGAATCGCGACTTCATCGTTGCGCACGCCCAGGCTCTTGGCAATTTTTTCGCCCACAGTTATGAGCGAAAAATCGGGGGCAGGGGAGCTATCCGCTTGAAGCGCGGCGGCGAGTTGCTCCTGTTCGGAAACCAAGGTTTTTGCCATAGTCGTATTAGGATAATCACCGAGAGCGCAGGCGGAACGCGGAATCCTGCTGGGGACGTAGTATCCTGAAAGAAGTTTCGCGATTTTTCCTTCGTACTACAAGAATAATTCAAAATGTTTGTGTCTTGCGAAGCGA
>JAYVMO010000234.1:0-20163 GCA_043758915.1 Acidobacteriota bacterium
GCGTCGTCAGACGCAGCACTGCCCCTGTGGATCGAGCGCCGGCCATGGCCATTCACAACGGCGCCGACGTTTTCCGCGCCGCGTGTGACGTGGCCATTGCTTCTTCGCCCCCTGGCGTCACACGGATCGGGCGGAGCGAGGCCGCGCGTCCGGCGAACTTGTTTGCACTTGCTGCCCGGCGTTTCTCCGGCCGGCACTACGCACTCCGGCGGCTTTCCAAGTTTTCGTTCGGCTATTTCTTGCATGCATTCCCCGCACTTTGCCGAGGCGCGGCCACCGGGCGTTCGCAGCGCATCGAAAAACCGTGTACCCACAACCCCAGGATCGCGCCATTCACCGCGTCCACATGCCGCCGGCAAAACACGGAACCACGCATCGCGCGCCGCCCGCACCGTACCCACGCGTTCAACGACGTTCCCGCGCGCACGTAAGCAATACACTGTTTCACGAAACCACCGCAGTTCCCCGCTCCCCCGATTTGCAAACCCGTATTGCGCTCAACCTGCCGCGCAACCACTCAACCGGCAGGTCTCATCCTCGGTCCGCGGCGCCTTTTGCCGGGCCGATCGAAAATTCCGGCTCCCGTCGGAAAGGATCTCAGCTCCCTGTGTTGGCAACTCGCACGCATACCGCTTCCGCGCAAAATTCAAGACTCGGTCGAACGGAACCTCCGCGAATTCACACACTAACTTCAGGTGCTCTTCTTCGGCTCGCGTATCCGCGCGCAAATAATGGCATGCCCGAACGCGCGCATCCGGGTCCGATCCGTCTCCGGATTGCGGCTGTTCCGCGTCGTCGTAAGCCTGCTCCAGCACCGCGCGCCAGAGTTTGTTCTCCGCCGTGATGGGTGTGATGTCCATCTAGCGCACCGTTCCGAAAATACGTGAAATGGAGACGCAACTCTTGGAGTGCGGCGGCTTGCCGCCGCGGATCTGTAGCCCAATTTCGTCGATACGAAAGTTCATCCTTCGCGGCGGGATCTGCCTTGGAACCAAAGCGGGAGCAAGCTCCCGCACTCCAAACGGCGCGCCAAAGCCGTCCGCGCTTCCAAAATGAACTTACGGAACTCCGCACTACACCAGCATCTTTGCCGTCAGGCCGCTGCCGCCGGTCGAAGAGACAAACTTGATGCGCAGGAATTTCGCTTGCACGCCGTTCACGGTGCGCGCTTCGCCTGCCGTTGCGGTCGTGGAGTCGAGAGTTTGGTACTCGGCATCGACGTCGGCCATTGCGCCCTGCAATTGCAGGCTCACGGCGGTGGGCGCGGTCCCAAAAATCGTCTGCCAACGCACGGCATTGCCGGTATCTGCCAGCCCGGTGTAGCTCGGAATGGCAAACTGGCTGCCCGCCTGCGCGCCTCCAGGAAACGCTTCGTTGTTGAAGCTGAAACCCACATCGCCCGGCGAAAGCGCAATGGGCGGCGTCAAATTCTGATAGCTCGGCATCTTGGCTCCTTTTCAAACACACGTGTGCGCCGGCCCCGCAAGACGGCGCGAAGCTCTTGGTAGCACAGGCTTTAGCCTGTGCTCTTTCCGTTAGCGCAGGCTTAAGCCTTTGTTATTTCGTGTACTGGGGATCCTTCAGACAGGACGTTCTACGCGGCCCTAAAAAGCAAAACGCCCCGGCATCGCCGAGGCACAACCTTCTATGTGTGTGAGTATACCACAATACTAACTTCTGTCAATACCTATTTTTAGTTTTTTTAAACTTTTTTCGTCTGGTCTGCTGCAAACATCCCGTCCATTTCACGGCAGGCCTCCAGCACTCGTGTCTCTGCGGCAGTAAACTCCCCGCGCTCAAGCACTTATCCACAAAATCGTTCCTGCCAGCCCCGCACCTGTGGTGCCGGCTTCACCTCTTGCCGCTCTCCCCGCCCCCAGCCTCTGCTAAACTTCTTCGGTGGAATCACCAACCGCAACGGCGCGTCTCGCGCGCATCCAGCTCCATCCCATCAAAGCGCTCGACCCCCTCGAGGTAACGGAAGCCCGCATCGGCCCCGGCGGCGGCCTCGAACTCGACCGCGCCTGGGCGCTCTATTCCGTTGACGGCCGCTGGGTGAATGGCAAACGCACCCCCGCCATCCATCTCATCCGCGCCAGCTACGCCCCGGACCTCAGCGCGGTCACGCTCTCCGTCCCCGGCGACACCCGCAAGATTCCTGGGAAGACATTCGCATTCCCCGGCGACCACGCCAGCGCCGCGCAATGGTTCAGCACTTTTTTCGAGCAGCAGATCATCGTCCGCTATGCCCCCGAAGGTTTTCCTGACGACACCCTCGCCAATGGCCCCACCATCGTCTCCACCGCCAGTTTACAAGCCGTTGCCAATCTCTTCCCCGGCATGACCGTCCACGACGCACGCCTGCGTTTCCGCACCACGCTCGAAATCGACGGAGCGGGTGCGCAGGAATCCGCAGGCGAGCCGGCTTCGGGGACTTCCCTTCCCGCATTTTGGGAAGATCAACTTTTCGGCGAAGAAGAGCGCAGCGTGGTGCGCTTCCGCATCGGCGAAGTGAACTTCGAGGGCAGCAACCCGTGCGCCCGCTGCCCCGTTCCCCCGCGCGACCCGCATACCGGAGAGATCATCCCCGGCTTTCAAAAAATCTTCAGCGACTTTCGCCGCTCGCACCTGCCCGCCTGGACCCCCGAAGCCCGCTTCGACCACTACTACCGCCTAGCCACCAACACCCGCGTCCCCTCCAGCGAAGCCGACAAACTCCTCCGCCTCGGTGAACCCGTAGAATTGATGTGATCAATATAGGTTGTGGCGCTGGCAGCGGAGTCTCAGTCCGAGTAGGCTGCGAGCGTGAAATGCAAGACAACCAGGATTGCTATGTGGTGGGCGCTGCCAGATTCCGCGCGATTATTCCCCTGGATTTCAGGATCTCTATATAGTCTTCCAGAGACACGCTGCAACTTATCAGACCCGCGAGCTGCTGCTCATTCAACTTTAACTGCTGTCTGATCTTGTCACCAGGCTGTTCCTTGTTTCCGTGGGAGCGTTTTGTCCGCACTACTTTTTGACCGTTGTACTCGAACCAAGCGAGACGGTCGCCGGACTCGCGCGTCTTGAGCCTGAGTTTTGTGACTATTCGCTCGAACTCGTGCGTCTTCATTTCCGCTGGACCACATGCTCAATTATCACTTTCCAGACCCGTTGCAAGTCAGGCCCGAGTGTTTCTCTCTCTGCCTCAAGTGATATATAGAGTTCCGCAACAGTGCGGCCGAGTTCTTCGCAAGCTGCAGACATCGATGCCCCGGTTCCAAACTCATCAATCTCTTGCCAAGACGCGATAACAGTTCCGTCTTCAGTTTCTAGCTCAACCGGGATGGCTCGGACAACTCGGAAACCAAGTGCGCTAAGAGTTCCAAGCAAAACTTGCGTTGGACGAGACTCTGCTTGTTCGGGCATCACAGCGACAATTTGAAGGTGAGGCAATCCCCGGACAGCAGGGCTGCCAGCATAGGAAACAGGCTCTGCCGGGGGCTGATCACCGCGCGCGCGGAACGCAATGCTCGTTATCGTCATGACTTGGCCTCGCTATCCTTGAGGAGGTATCCCAGTCGGCGGAAATTCTATCTTATCAAGTGAGAAGACCGATCTGCCCAAATAAATGCCGTTTGCGTAAACCTGAAACTCGTAACTGCCAAAGGCTGGAATTACCAGACCCCTGAAGTTCACACCCAACTCCAAAGGAGCTTGAGGCATGGTCCAGTTCCCCGGCACAGGTACTTCCACAACTGGATCCTCGTCCTTTAGGTTGACCATGCGGAACTTGAACGTGTACTCTCCGCTTCCTTCGACCATTTTTGCATAAAGCCCCAGGTTCATTGGAACAGGTGCGCCAGCGGCCAGAACGCGGTCAAAGATCCCCACAACCGTCTTCTTTTGTGTCTCCGCGTCATGGATTACGGACTCACAGATAAGAAACGCCAGGAGTGTCGGGATTGGATTGTTTTCCGCCAAATGCTTCAGCTCGAACGCGTTCAACGCGAACACAGTTATTATCACATGACAACCCATCGCGACAACTTAAGTGTGCTACTACCACCTATAGTGGACTCCCTCGTTAACGACACTACTGCGCCCAGCGTGCAAGCCATTACACTTCGGAATGCCAAACTGATCCTACAAATATTCGCAAGATGTCTACTCGCTCGCGCCGCTGAAATATTTCCTCGGCGGAAACATGCCGCGGCGCAGCAGCTCTTGCCCGCAACGGTGGCGGATTTGCTCCGTCCAATTGACCCAGCTTCGTTCGCTCAAGCCGACAAAGTGGCGCGCATTTTCGTACGGCGCGAGGCCCAGGTAGTACAAACGGAACAGCACCATGCGCGAAGCCCAGTCCGGCCCCTCGAGCGCCTTTTGCCCGGCCAGCGCGAAGTCCGCCACCCACTCGTTCAGCCGCGGGCGAATGTCCGGCCGCCACAAAAACTTCGTGGCTTCCTTCCAGTTCAGCGCCGAAATGCCGCGCTTGGTCTCCAGCACCTCGCGCGCCCCTCGGTACACTTCCCAGCACACATCAAACGCCAGCTCCGGTTTGACGCTCATCGCTCCTCCGCACTCATAGCGATCTCAGTACACGCATTCCCCGAACCAAGCATGACTTGCCGAAATAAAATCCCACCGTCAGTAAACGATCGACATTGCCAGGCGTTTCGAGCCACTGCGCTGCGGCCTGCGGCGCACCACGATGCGCATGCCCTTCTGAAGCTGGTACTCCCACACCGGGCCGTGCTCTTCGCCGCGCAGCGCTTCTTCCACGTGCCGCCGCCGCTTCTCCACCACGTAGGCTCCGTAGCGCGGCTTGCGCAGGTGCCGCAATTGCGCCGAGATACTGGCCTCGCCATAGCACGTCAGCCGCGCCAGCTCCTGCAGCGTCAGCCAGGTTCCGCACTCCCCCGCCGAAAGCATCACGTCGCACAGCACCTGCCGCTGCGTGCGCCACTTCGCCCGCCTCGGCACTTTCGCTTTCCTGCTCCGCATCGCCATCGCCTCCTTCCCTGGCCTTGCGCTTCTCCGCTGCGTCTCAGCGGCCGGGAATATCTTCCGCGCCGGTCCTCGTCTCCTGCCCTTGGTCTTCCAATTCCCTGTGCTCTCCCTGCTGCAATTCTCCGGAATCTTCGTCGTTGGCCTCGCCAGCGGTCCATGCCGTGCGGTCGGGATCTTCATAATCGCCCGCGCACGCGCTGCACGCCTGCATCGTCACGCACTTGCCGCTGAGATACCCTGGAGTGCGTTGTTCGCCGCGTCGCGCATCTTCGCTCGGCCTTCCCTGCTCCGCGAAAGTTTTCCACATTTTTCCACAGCCCTTAACGCTAAGATTATTCTTGACGCGTTTTACTATAGTGTTACTATACGTCTCCCTGCCGCTGGAGGAGGCCCCCATGACCCATTACAAAACCCAGCCGCCCTGGGAGTTCTTGCTGTCTGCTTCGCGCAATTCGCTGCAATCCTACGAACTGACCCGCCTGAACCATGCCGCCAATCTTCGCAAGGAGATTTCTGTCTTGCTCGATCAATGGCTCGAGGAAAACACCTCGGCCATGCTGGCGCGCTGGCTTATGGAGCAGCGCGAGCGTCCTCCGCAGGTGGCGGACTCCCAGGCCGGCGCCGAAACGGGCCGGAATGGAGCGCATTCTGTGTCCGATAATTTTTTCGCGAATCAAGCGATCCCGCCGCGCACACCGCGCGGCCCGGTGTGAGTGCAGGCCAGCATTTCGGAGCTTGTAGATCACTCCCCCGCCCATTCCCGCACGGTTGCTGGTGTCCGCCGTGTGGCGAGTTGGTGTGCCCACGGTCAAGCTGCGCCACGAGCGCCAATCTCTCGCCGCCGCATTCCTCCCCGGCGCTTCCCACTCCTGCGCCCCGTTCACTTCCGCGCCAAGCACGACTTCCGCCTCACGCATCGCCGCCTCCACCGACTTACGTCTTCGCTACTTTGTATTTATTAGGAGACACTGATGAGTAGCAACGCGTGCCGCGCACGGAGAATTTTGGACACACAAATGCGTTGCACGGATAGATTGAAGCGATTAGAACCGCGGAGCTTTAGCGGTGCGCGGGCTTGGCAGCGGCGGGCGCTTTTTCGAGCAGCTGTTCTTTGCGATAGATCAGCGAATTAATGTCGTAGGTGGCGAGTTCAAATCCGTGGCCGTGCGTGATGGCATCGGTGGGGCAGGCTTCCACGCAATAGCCGCAAAAAATACAGCGCGAATAATCGATATTGTAAACGCTGGCGTAGCGCTCGCCTGCGGAAATGCGGTGGGCATCCACATTTTCCGCGGCTTCGATGTAAATGCAATTGGCGGGGCAAGCAGCCGCGCAGAGAAAGCACCCCACGCACTTTTCCAGACCCGATTCATCGCGGTGCAGCACGTGAATACCGCGATAGCGCGGCTGAAAGTGCACCGGCTCGTGGGGATAGTTTTCGGTGACGGTCTTGCGAAACATATTGCGGAAGGTCACGCTGAAGCCCTTGACCAGCGTGGAAAACGTCTCGCCAACTTCCCGGATCATGGAGGCCATAAACTAGCAGTCTAGCAAAGGGTTTGTGGCTCAGCAAACCGGCGGGTTGCCTGCTTGCGTCACCGGCTACGATTGCTTCAAGGCGTCAATGATCTGCTTGCCGTGAAAGCGTCCATTCTCAATAAAAATTTCGCTGGTATGGCGTCCGCCAATCACTACCCCGGCCAAGTGCAGACCCGGAACATTGCTCTCCAGAGAATTCGGGTCGAGACTGGGCTTGAGGCTCTCCGGATCAAGCTGCACGCCAAGGCTCTTGAGCAAGGTGTAGTCGGGATGATAGCCAGTCAGGGCGAACACTTGCCGTGCCGGCAAACGCTTCTCGCCGGCGCCGTTTTCCACCACTACATGCTCTTCGGTGATTTGTTTTACGCGCGTTTGGAACAGCGCCTGAACCTGCCCCGCTTTGATGCGATTCTCGATGTCCGGCCGCACCCAATACTTGATGCTCGAGCCGAGCTCCTTGTTCCGGTGCACCAGGGTTACGCGCGCTCCGTTGCGATACAAGTCCAGCGCCGCTTCCGCCGCGGAATTCTTTCCGCCGACCACCACGACATCTTGATTCCAGAATTCGTGCGGTTCGCTATAGTAATGCGACACGTTTGGCAAATCCTCGCCGGTCACATCCAGCTTGTTCGGCAGGTCGTAATACCCCGTGGCAACGGCAATTTTTTTGCCGTGATATTTCCGTTCGACGCCCTTCTCCGTTTCCGTGACTACCGTGAAATTCCCGTTGCCACCATCAACACGCAGCACTCGTTCATAAAGTCGCAGCTCGAGCGCGAAATGTTCCGCCGCCTTGCGGTAGTACTTCAGCGCCTCGATGCGCGCGGGCTTTTCCGCCGCGCAAACCAGTGGCAAATCGCCAATTTCCAGAAGCTCCGGCGTCGTGAAAAACACCATGTTCACGGGGTAGTGGTACAGCGAATTGCACAAACAGCCCTTGTCGATCACCAACGGCCGCATTCCCGCGCGTTTCGCTTCAATGGCCGTCGCCAGTCCTGTCGGCCCGGCCCCGATGCAGATAATGTCGTAAGTCCCCATAAGAAATTCAGTTTGCAGGGAGCCTTGCGAAATTGCAAATCGGCATGGAATTACTGGACGGCAGGCAGTTCGAGGATTTCGACAAGTTCGCGGCGGAACCTTTCCAGTTCTTCAAGCCGCTCGGGAGTGGCGGCCAATTCCTTCGTTTTCCAGACGAACACTTCGCCGTTACCGCGTTTGAGCCGCACACTCGGATTGCCGTCAACCAAATAAGACGCGGGCGCCAGCAGCTGCAATCCACCATTAGGGACCGGCGCCAGCACGGCCACACACTCCGCCTTGCGCATACAAAGCGCACTCTCATAGGGTGGAATCACCAGCGGGCGGAATCCCGCCACGAACAACCGCTCAATCGTCTTCATTTGCTGGGGCGTCAGTTCGACCATGGGTGGGCATCGTCAGCGGTGTAGGGGCGGGACTTGTATACTCCGACCCGGTCGGGGCCCCGCCCGTCTTTTGTTTGGAGGTCTACGCCGCCGTCGAATCCGCTTCCGAGGCGGAGCCTTCCAACTGCGCCAGAATCTCGCGCAGCGTCGCGACCAGTTCATCGCGCGAAACGTGGCTCTTCTTAAACTGAATCCGGAACTTGAAGGTTTCGTTCTGCGGCTCGAACTGAAAAATAAACGGCTGCGGCCGCTGCGGCCCTTGTTGCTCTTCGCGCCGCTCGCGGCGCGCTTCATCGCGCGTCAATCCGCCTTGCAGGATGCGCTGCAGCATCTCGATCATTTTCTTTTCGGTGGGCTGCCGCGCAATTTGCAGGAGCAGGGATTTGGAGACTATCCCGTGCTCGATACACTTCTTGCGCAGCGACTCCGGGATATTTCGGAGCGACAGCGTTTCCGTCACCGAAGAGCGCGCCCGGCCGATCTTTTTGGCGATGTCCTCGTGCGTATATTCAAACTGCGCGCTCAGCCGATGCAGGCCGTCGGCTTCCTCGAAAGGAGTCAAGTCTTTACGCTGAATATTCTCGATCAATCCAATTTCGAGAGTTTCGGCGTCATCGGCCGTCTTTTCGATGCACGGCACTTCGCGCAATCCCGCCGCGCGCGAAGCATGATAGCGGCGCTCGCCGGAGATGATGTAGTAGCAGTCCTCGCGCGGCACAAAGCGCACCAGGAGCGGCTCGAGCACGCCTTTCTCGCGGATTGATTCGGTCAGGTCGCGCAAGTCGCCCAGCGCCTTGCGGGGCTGGTCCGGATTCGGCCGGATCTGCTCCACCGGAATCATTCGTCCGACCGCCGCTCCGCTGTAAGTGGTCAGCGATTCGACGTAGTGCGCGTCATGCCGCATCTTCAGCGTGACGGGTAATCCGATCCTCTTCAACACGTTGGATAACCTCCGCAGCGAGTTTCTTGTACTCGATCGCGCCCGGCGATTTCGGCGCAAACGTTAAAATCGTTTCCTTGTAAGCCGGACTCTCTTCGAGCCGCACGTTTTTGCTGATTTTGGTCTTGAACAGCACTTCGCCGAAGACCGTGCGAATCTGCCCGTGGGTATCGCGCGAAATATTGGTGCGTTTGTCGAACAGCGTGATGACCACGCCCAGCACTTTCAATCCGGGATTGGGCCGCGCGCGGATTCTCTCGTAGGTCTCCAGCAGATCGTCGGTGCCTTCGATCGCAAAATACGCCGCCTGAATCGGCACCAGCAAATGCGTGGACGCCACCATCGCGTTCACCGTCAGTATGCCGAGTGATGGCGGGGTGTCCAGCACAATGTAGTCGAAATCCTTTTGAATGCTCACCAGAGCGTCCTTCAATTTGAATGGCGCATCGAATTGTCCTGCAAGAACCTGCTCGAGCTTGGCCAGTGCCAAGCGCCCCGGTCCCAGAAACAGCAGGGGATCTTTTGTGGGCTTGATGACCGAGGCCAAGTCGATCCGCTGATCGCCCAAGACCTCGAACATGGACGAGGCGATCTCCCCCAAATTGAAAAAAGCGATCGTGGAGTTCGCCTGCGGATCGAGATCGATCAGCAGCGTGCGCTTCCCGCGATTCGCGAGGGCAGCGGAAAGATTGATGGCCGTCGTCGTCTTGCCGACGCCGCCTTTTTGATTTGCAACCGTGATGATGGCAGTCATGCGTTTCTGCCTCCGCCCGCGTGGACAGGATGAAGCCGCCGCGGTCCGGCAACCGTGTTCCTACATATGGGTGCGGGCCGCGTAAAACCCCCAAGGGCTAGGCTAACTCTACGTTCGCATCCTATTGCATGGCAAGGAAAAAGTGAAAGTGACGGCTGGCGTCAGTGGAAAACTTCGGCGCAAGACTTCGAGGTGAGCAATCTTATGACAGCCGCAGCTTAGAAATCCAGCCCCCAAAACTCGAACGACGGTTCTTGCAGTTCGAGTCCCAGTTCCCAGCCGCCCCGACCTTCGTGCCCGCGCCACACCAGCACGGAGTCGCTCACATTCTTGTTGACCAGGTTGATCAAACGCAATTTCTGTCCCACAGTGAAACCCTGCGGAACCACCGCTAGGCAGCCCTTCGGGCTGATATCGACCGTGTACCCCTCGGCGCGCATCGTCCGGCCGGCTTCCGCCCATTCCACGGCCACTCTTACGCGTGAATTGACGCGCACTCCAGCGCGTATGCGCTGCATGCGTGCCTCATAAGTCGATTCGTTCAAGAGCGTCACAATCGTCTCCTCAGACTCCGGAATTCCCTGCAATCCTTAGCATCGCCTCGACGCAAGTCTGTCTTAGGAATCCCGCCCCATCAGCGCGCAAGAATTAACTATAATTGCAGGCTACGGTTGCCAAGCACTCCGGTCAATGGGACTTCCCACCCAAGACACTCAAGGAGTTAACCTCAACCGGGCAACATTAGCCGCCAGTGGCCCGCGATTTGCTCCTTTTCTTCGCACACCTTACACTTCTCCAACTGACCGAGCCCCATGCTCACTCTCCAGGCACTCCGCCGCGAACTTCGACCCACCGTACAGCTGGCTTTGCCGCTCGTGCTGGCCGAGCTTGGCTGGATGAGCATGGCTATCGTGGACACCATGATGGTTGGCCGCCTTCCCGACAGCGCCACGGCCATGGGCGCGGTAAGCCTGGGCTCAAACATTTTCATTGTGCTGGCGCTCTTCGGCGGCGGACTGTTGCTGGGACTCGACACGCTCGTCGCGCAGGCTTTCGGCGCTGGCCATCGGGAAGACTGCCACCGCTCGCTCATCAACAGTATCTATTTGAGTATCGCCCTGACGCCGCTCCTCGCAGCTCCCGTCTGGCTTCTTCCTTCCCTTCTTGGTTCGATGCATGTCGATCCACGCGTCCTGGCACTGGCCATCCCCTACATCAAGGCACTCACGGTGGGCCTCTTGCCACTGCTGCTTTACTTCGCGTTGCGCCGCTGCTTGCAGGCCATGAACATGGTCAAGCCGGTCGCCTTCGCGCTGATCAGCGCCAACATTGTGAATGCACTTGGTAACTGGCTCCTCGTTTACGGCCAGTGGGGAGCACCCAAGATGGGCGCGGTCGGCTCCGGCTGGTCCACCGCCATCGCGAGACTCTACATGGCGTCGGTTCTGGTCGGCTATCTGCTTTGGTACGATCGAAAACATCGCACCGACCTGCTCAAAACGCCCGTGGACGTCGACCTGCCCCGCATTCGCCGGCTCATCATGCTGGGCCTGCCTGCGGCGCTACAGTTCACTCTGGAAAGTGGTGTGTTCGCGCTGGTAACGGCGCTCATCGCGCGGCTGGGCGCAGTCCCGCTGGCCAGCCATCAGATCGCGCTCAACACCGTGGCATTCACCTACATGGTTCCGCTGGGCATTTCCTCAGCCGCTGCGGTGCGGGTCGGCCAAGCCCTCGGCCGGAAGGATCCTCGTGGCGCAGGCGACGCTGGGGGAACCGCCATCTTTCTCGGCGCCGCCTTCATGACCGGCGCCAGCATCGCACTCCTGGTCTTTCCCCGCTGGATCGCCCGCATGTACACGCCGGACCAAGCCGTCATTCACAGCACGATCATCCTGCTCGCCGCCGGCGCGGCATTTCAGTTGTTTGACGGCATTCAGACCGTCGCCACTGGCGCCTTGCGTGGCGCGGGCGATACACGTACTCCCATGCTGTGTCATTTCACAGCCTATTGGATCATCGGCCTGCCCCTCGGAGCTTGGCTTTGTTTCCAGCGCGGCTGGGGCGCGTTTGGCCTGTGGGCTGGCCTCAGCCTGGCGCTCATCTTGATCGGCATCGTTCTGCTCTTCGTCTGGCGCGGCACGGTTCGCCGCCTCGCACGTGGCTCTCTGAACTGATTGCCAGTCCTAAACTGATTCACCGGCCACTTCTTTGTGTTCCACCTTCTGCGGCTTCCGGAACTATCTCGCAGCATCCTTCCTGGCCGAAAGAGAGCCGACAGATTGACCTTTGTAGCACAACAGCTTGCATCCTCTGTGGTTTTCAGGGCATCATACAATCAAGAAAGAATTTCTTGGCAAGCCGAAGCGCCCATGCCCGCCCCGTCCCGGCTAGCCTTGATAACAGGAGGATTCCGTGAAGCATAAACATCTCGTTCTGTTCGTGGCTCTGGCGTTTGCTTGCAGTGCGGCGGCTCTGGCGCAACACGCGCATCCCGGTGGCGGGCCTGGCGGGCCGCCCGCGGGCGGGAGCCACGGCCCCTCGGGTGCATCCAGCTCCGGTGGAAGTGCGGCCAGCAATAACAATGCGATGGGCCACAACACGGACATGTCGCACGCCTCGCCGAGCGACGTGCTCAGCCACAACACCGCCATCGGCGGCAAAATCAAATCCCTGACTGGCCAGGACGCGCAGACGGCGTGCAATGGCTTCAAGAATCTGGGCCAATGCGTCGCCGCCGCACACGTGGCAAAGAATCTGAATATTCCCGGCGGCTTTGATGCTCTAAAAGCGAAGGTCACGGGCAGCGGAGCCGTCAGCCTTGGCAAAGCCATCGACGGGTTTGCTCCGAACGCAAACGCGAAATCGGAGGTCAAGAAAGCCAACAAGCAAGCCTCCGCTGACATGAAGGACAGCGGTTCTTAAGCCTCCCGGCGCCAAAGGCTCGAACTTTTGCGGAGCTGGCGAAGCCCTTCTTTGCCGCCTTTTCCATTCTTGGCGAAATCATTGCTTCGCTGGCCTTGCTGAATGCAGCGAAGAAAACCGGCGGCGCTACATCTTGTAGCGGCCGAGGTCTTCGTCGGACAGGCCTTCGAGCCAGTTGCGGAGCTGCTCGTTGGTGGTGCGTTCCGTTAGGGCGTTGGAGACCTTGGAACTCTTCAAGACTTCTTCATCCACGAAGATGGGACAATCCATGCGTAGCGCCAACGCCAGCGCGTCGCTGGGCCGCGAGTCGATGGTCATCATTTCCCCGTCGCGCTCGACCCAGATGAGCGCGTAGAACGTGTCGTCTTTCAGTTCGTTCACCACGATCTTTTGCACGCGCACGTCGAGGCCTAGGAAAACATTCTTCAGCAGATCGTGGGTCATCGGCCGTGGTGTCTGTACTTTTTCGATTTCCAGCGCGATGGCGTTTGCTTCGTAAACGCCGACCCATATCGGAAGGATGGCCTGCCCCTGCACGTCCTTCAGCACCACGATGGGCATGTTCGTCACCGGGTCCATCATCAGGCCGCGGATCTTCATCTCCACTTCCATCGAGGCCTCCCGGAGCTAGACTGCGTGCTGGCCCACCAGACTGCTGGGTCCCGCGCCCGTTACCTGGACCTGAACATAGGTTCCCAAAAGCTCTTTCTCTTGTGAAGTAAAACTTATCACACGATTGCTTGAAGTGTGTCCCGACCACTGGTCTTCGCGCCGCGATTTGTTGCTCACCATGACTTCGAATGTCTGCCCGGCCAGTGCGGCATTGCGCGCAGCCTGAAATTCGCGCTGCTTTTCCTGCAAAATGGCCAAACGCCGGCTTTTCTCTTCTTCCGGAATCGGATCGTTCATCGCCAGCGACGGAGTATTAGGCCGTGGCGAGTACTTGAACGCATACACGCCATCGTATTGTACGGTTTCGAGCAGGCTCACCGTCTCTTGGAAATCCGCTTCGCTCTCCCCCGGAAAGCCCACAATGATGTCCGTCGTGATGCTGATCGATCGCCCCGCGCTGCGCAGGAGGCCGATCTTTTCCAGATATTCTTCGCGCGAGTACGTCCGCTGCATGGCGCACAAAATCTTCGTCGATCCCGATTGCACCGGCAGGTGCACGTGATTGCAAATCTTCGGCTGCGATTCAATGGCCTCGACGATGTCCGCCGTGAAGTCGCGCGGATGGGACGTGGTGAAGCGCACCCGCCGGATACCCGGCACATCCGCGACGGCCAGCAGCAGCTCCGCAAAACGCATTTTGCGCACCGTCGGATCGGCGTAGGAATTCACCGTCTGCCCCAGAAGCTGAACCTCGGAATACCCCAGGTCCGCAAGCTGCCGCACTTCCCGCAAAATCGCATCGCTGGCGCGGCTGCGCTCCGGGCCGCGCGTAAACGGCACCACGCAATAAGCACAAGCCTTGTCGCAGCCCTCGATAATCGTCAGGTAAGCGCGCCAGGGATTGTCGCGCCGCGTGATCTCCGTCTCAAACGTTTCGTCGGTATCGTTGTCGAGTCCCGTCACGCGGTGATTTCCAGCTTCGAGTCGTGCCAGCAGTTCCGGAAGCTTTCGGTAGCTCGCCGAGCCGCACACCAGGCTTACCCACGGCGCGCGCTTGAAAATCTCCTGGCCTTCCTGCTGCGCCACGCAACCGAGCACGCCGATAATCTTCCCTTCGCTGGGCGTCCCGCGAAATTCGCCGAGTCTTGAAAACACCTTCTGCGCCGCCTTCTCGCGAATGCTGCACGTATTGTAAAGAACCAACTTCGCGGCTTCCGGCGTCTCCACCTGCCGGTATCCGCGCGAGAGCAGCAATCCGGCAACTTTCTCGGAATCGTGGTCGTTCATCTGGCAGCCAAAGGTCTCGAGGAAGAACGTGCCTCGCTTAGCCGCGGAGAGACCTTCCCCCGCCGCCCCTGCGCTGGCAACCCGGCGTCCCGTCAACGACTCCAATCCAATGTCGAACAATTTGCTCATGCTCAAACCGCAGTCTATCACAGCTAATGCTTCCGCTCGGCGCGGCGATTTGGGCGCGCGATGGTCGATGCCGGGGGCCTGCCCAAATGAAACTCCGTTGAAGAAGAGACACTGGGCTGCGAGCATTCGTTGATTCCACTTCATGCGTGTGCTAGGTTCGTGAAGTCGGAGAAATATTGACCGCTTGGCGGTCACAAAATGTTTTTCCTCACTGAGGGGGAATATCATCATTATTCCGTTCGCTACGATTGTTCTCACGGATCTCGGCAGCATTCTCTCGCAGACGGGCTTGGTTGCCCGCGGCGTGCTCCTTCTTCTCCTCGCATTTTCCATTATTTCCTGGGCCATGATTTTCCAGAAGCTCGGCCTTTTCGCGCGCATTCGCCGCGAAAGCGACCAGTTTCTGCGCATCTTCCGCGCCACGCGCGGCGTGGCCAATCCCCAGGCCCTGGCTTCGGCCGGGTCCCCCTTTGCAACCGTTTACGCTTCCGGCTTTCGCGAACTCCAGAGCCAGGTCAACGCCGGAACGGGCAATCCTGCTCCCACCGGCAAGCTGAAGAGTTTGTCCGCGGTCACCGTGAGCATGCAGGTGGCTTCCGCTGAAGAAGTCCGCCGCGTCGAAAAAGGCATGTCCTGGCTGGCTACCACTGGCTCGGTGTCGCCGTTCATCGGCCTCTTCGGTACCGTTTGGGGCATCATCGATGCGTTTGCGGGGCTCGGCAACGCCGGTGCTGCCACGCTCCGCGCCGTCGCCCCGGGCATTTCGGAGGCGCTGTTCACCACTGCGGCGGGACTTGCGGCGGCCATCCCTGCCGTCATTTTCTATAACCAATTCTTGCAGAATATTCGCGATCTCGGCCAGCGGCTCGATACTTTTTCGTTGGAAGTCGCCGCGCAGATCGAGAAAACGTTTAGCTGAATTTCCGCGGCCTGATCAGCCGGCCGCCATCGAAGAACATGCCGCAACTCGCAAAAAACACGCCGACGTCGCTCTCCGAGATCAACATGATCCCGTTCATCGACGTGGTTCTCGTGCTGCTCATCATTTTCATGATCACCGCGCCGATCCTGCAGTCCGGCATCGAGGTTGACGTCCCCAAGACCCACACCGTCAAGGAAATCACCGAGCAGCGCCTGGTCGTCACCATCGACAAAGGCCAGCGCGTCTACCTCGGCAACGACGCCGTGAACATCCACCAGCTCTCCGCCAAAATCAAGGCGCGGTTGAAACATCCGGGCGATGCCGTCTACTTGCGCTGCGATGAAACCGTGCCCTTCGGAACCTTCGCCACCGTGATCGACGAATTGCGCGTCTCCGGCATCGGCAACATCAGCATCGTCACCGAACCCATCACCGACCGTTCGCGCAATCGTTAGCCATGACCACCGCCGTCGCCAATCCGTCTCTCTCTGGCCCGCACGATCTCGGCCTCAAGAAATTTCTCGGCTACTCCGTTGGGTTCCATCTGTCCCTGGCGATCGCCATGGCCGTGTCCGTCTATTTTCAATATCACGGCAACGCATGGGGTGGTGTCGGCGGTGATCTTGGCGGAGCCAAAGTAAATCTCGTGAGTAGCGCTGGCATTCCCATGCCCAAGAACCCCGTGGTCACCGACAGCAAAACCGTTGATCCCACGAATGGCATCTTCAAGGAAGAGCCGCCAAAGCCTCCTGAACCAAAGACCGACGCAACCAAGATTCCTAAATTCGCTAAAGAAAAGCCTCTTCCTCCATCGCGCAAATCGAAGACCTTTGAAGACAAGACGCCGCCCCCTGATAACGCGGTTCCCTATGGAAAAGGCGGCAACCCCAACCTGCCTACGGGCTACTCGCAAACGCCCGGAGCCTCATCCGGTGTCTCCGTTCAGGGGCAAGGCGGTAGTGATTTCGCTTCGCGTTACGGTTGGTATATCGATGCGGTCAAAAGAAAAATCAGCCAGAACTGGCAGCAGACTACAATCGATTCTCGCGTTCTGGCGGCTCGCACCGCCCATAGCGTGGTGGAGTTTACGATTAATCGTGACGGCTCATTAAAAAGCATTCACCTCGTTCAAACCAGCGGGAATTCTTCCATGGACAATTCCGGCCTTCGCGCGATCTACGGTGCTGACCACATGGACCATTTGCCATCGGATTACTCGGGTTCTTATGTGGTAGTCACTTTTGATTTTGACCTGGCCATGGCCAAGTGAATTGCTTTTCGTTCGCTCGCGTGGCAAGTTAAAAAACTTGGAGGTATAAGTGAGAGTGCAGCCGTTGAATTACAAATTATTCTTGCTGATCACGGCAGTATTCTTTCTTGCGAAACCTGCCGCGGCTCAGGACTGGTTTCGAACCGGCACTGGTCTCGGCGTTGAAAAACCGCGTGTCGCGGTAGCCGGCTTCGCCCCGCGCGCCGACGCCGCCAAATCGCACTCGGTACTTTTCACGCAAGTCGTGCGCGACGACCTGCAATTCAGCGGCATCCTCGAGCTCGTCAGCCCCAGCTTCTATCCAACGCAAGTCCCCACGATTCCTTCCGAACTGCGCAATCTCACCTGGACCGATGCGCCCGTCAACGCCAATCTGGTCGCCTTCGGCAATCTCTCCGAATCCACCGCCGAGGTCGCCATCCAAGCCTGGCTCTACGACGTTCGCAATCCCTCCTCGCAAGCGGTGCTAGGCAAAATCTATCGCGGCGCGCCCACCGACGCCCAAGTGCGCAAATTCGCGCACCAATTCGCCGACGAAATCGTCAGCAAACTCTCCGGCGGCCTGCCCGGCGTGGCCTCCACGCAAATCGCCTTCGTCAGTTCGCGCACCGGCGCCAAGGAAATCTGGGTGATGGACTATGACGGCGCGAATCAGCACCCGCTCACTTCCCTGCGCTCCATCTCCCTCACGCCTCGCTGGTCTCCCGACGCCTCGCGCATCGCCTTCACCTGCTTCGCGAAGGCCTATGGCATCACCAGCGCGCAGATCTGCATGTATTCCCTGGACACCGCAAAGCTCGTCTCCTTTCCCCGCTTCCGTGGCACCAACATCACTCCCGCATGGTCCCCCGACGGCACGCGAATTATTTTTTCCTCTTCCATGCAGGGCAATCCTGAGCTTTACGTTACCGACGTGAACGGGGGCCGCCCCAAGCGCTTGAGCATCGCCAACGGCGCAAGCATGTCCCCGGCATGGAACCCCAAGACCGGCCAGACCATCGCCTTCGTCAGCGATCGCGGCGGTGTTCCCCAGCTTTACCTCGCGAACTCCGACGGCACCAACGTTACCAAACTCGATCTCCCCGACATGGGTTACGTGATCGATCCCGCCTGGGCGCCCAACGGCCAGTTGCTGGCCTTCAGTTGGCGCCGGCCCAGCGGCAATTACGACATCTACGTGATGGACGCCGCCACGCGCCAGATCGTCGAGCTCACCCGCGACGCTGGCCGCAACGAGCGTCCCAGTTGGGCGCCGGACGGCCGCCACATCGTCTTCGAATCTACGCGCGGGGGCTCGCGGCAGATCTGGGTCATGCTCGCCGACGGCTCCCAGGCGCACCAGCTCACCAACACGGGGCACAATGAGTCGCCCAATTGGTCACCACGATGATTTTTTTGCAGGTGGATTGTCTGTGTGCGATGTATAATATATCGTGATACGAGATATTGCCCGAACCCAGCCCGCTGGTGTTACGATAGTCGCTCTGGTGGGTCGCACACGGGAATTCACACTTCGAGGAGGATCCGCATGACCCTAGTTTCAAGAACGCTGTACCGCGCCACCCTCGTTACCGCGCTTGCCGCCACGGTATTCACCTTCGGCTGCGCTAAAAAGCCCGTGGCGCCACCTGCACCAGCACCAGCGCCAGCGCCAGCTCCGTCTCGTCCCACCGTGACGCTGATGGCCGATCCCACGTCCATCAAACCGGCCGAGTCCACCACTCTCAGTTGGACTTCCACCGACGCCACCCAACTCACCATCTCTCCCGGAGTCGGCGCCGTGACCGCGCAAGGCTCGACCAAGGTTTCCCCCTCCGATTCGACAACCTACACGATTAACGCATCTGGCCCCGGCGGCGCCGCCGAAGCCAGCGCGCGCGTCAGCGTTTCCGCGCCTCCTGCTGTGGTCAAAGCGCCCGAGCCTACCCTCGACGAGCTCTTCGTGAAAGAAGTTCGCGATGCCTACTTCGATCTCGACAAAGCCGACGTCCGCCCCGACGCTCGCGATGCCCTCACCAAGACCGCGGATTTCCTGCGCAACTATCCTTCGATTAAAGTTACCATCGAGGGCCACTGCGATGAACGCGGCTCCACCGAATACAACCTCGCCCTGGGCGACCGCCGCGCCGCCGCCGTCAAGAAGTACATAGTCTCTCTCGGTATCTCCGCCGACCGGCTCAGCACCGTCAGCTTCGGCAAGGAAAAGCCGTTCTGTACGGAGAGCAACGAGGAGTGTTGGCAGCAGAACCGTCGCGGCCACTTCGTCAAGTCGAACTAGGCCCGCGAGCGAACCCTGTTCGCGCTGATGTCTGATTCGTGACAGTTAGAGCCGCGTGCCGGGCAAGCTCTTGCTCGCACGCGGCTCTGCTATTACAGTGAGTTGGCTGCTATGCAGCCACAAATAACAGGGCTGCTGTGCAGCCGCAAAAAAATATTGCTTCCCGTCGGCCGGTATCATTTCCCGGGCCTTACGAGCCCCTAGGAGGATTTGTTCATGCGTATCCGACACATCGCCCTCTTCAGCGCCGCCGTTTTCGCCGGCGCTCTCGGCGGCAGCCTCATTGGCCCCCGCCCCGCCGAAGCCGTCGCCCGCGAACTCATCGAGATGCAGCGCGACGTCACCACTCTGCTCCAGGGTCAAAAGGACCTCGCCACCCAGATGACTCAGGACCACACCGTCATGAAGACGCTCGTCGAGCAGTCCAACGACAACGTCAGCAAGCTCAGCGCCACCATGGGCGGCCTCCAAAAGTCCGTCCAGGACGTGCAGGCTAATTCCGGCGCGCGCCTAGACACCATGTCCACCCAGGTTCAGGGCCTCTCCGACAATCTCGAGGAAATTAAGTCGCGCCTCGGCAAACTCAATCAGCAGCTCGTCGATCTCCAGAACACCGTGCAAAGTCTCGACGCCAAGATTTCCGGCGGCGCCCCGCCAGCCACATCCAATCCCTCGAATTCCAGCTCCGCAAATCCCGGCAATGCCGCCATGCCCACGGGAGCTTCCCCCACGCCCAGCGGCCCGGCCCCCTCCGCCGACACGCTCTATTCCAATGGCCTCCGCGATATCACCAGCGGCAAATACGATCTGGCCCGCTCCGAATTTCAGGACTATCTCAAATATTACGGCGACACCGACCTCGCTTCCAACGCCCAGTTCTATCTCGGCGAAATCGCCTATTCGCAAAAAGACTACGACCAGGCCGTCGGCGAATACGACCGCGTTCTCACCAACTATCCCAAAAGCTTCAAACTCGCCCCTGCGCGCTTCAAGAAAGGCATGGCCCTTCTCGAACTCGGCCAGAAAAAGTCCGGCATCCGCGAACTCCGCGAAGTCATCAAGCGCTACCCCGGCACCGAAGAAGAACGCCGCGC